>NZ_JARVRT010000013.1:0-127128 GCF_030209605.1 Luteibacter sp. ME-Dv--P-043b | reverse complement strand
ATTTTCGCTGAGCCATGGATGGCGAATCGAAAATCCCCGTTCGAAGCCCGACCCGAATATGGCGCGCGTAGGAGCGCACGATGTGCGCGAACCAGATACACGGCCGCGCCAGCGGCCTTTCCTCAACGGGTCGCCGCAGGCGTGGCCCCGAGGGGGCTACCCGCCGGCTCTTGCCCCAGAGCCCAAAGCTCCAAGGCCAAACGCGATGCCGAAGGCGAGCCCTACCCCACCTCATGATGCAAAGCCTCAGCCAGCTGACGCCGACGAAAGCGCGGCGCCAGCTCGACCAGGTACATAGCCGCCAGTACCAGCCCGCCACCGACCACCATCCGCACGGTCAGCGCATCCACGCCGAGCAGCACGGCAAACCCCGCTGCGAATACCGGTTCGGTGGTCATCACGATGGCCGCGCGCGTGGCGGGCATGTGCGACTGTGCCCAGGTCTGCACCAGCAGGGCGAACGCGCCCGCGATCAACGCCATGTACAGCACCGCCACCCATGCCTTGCCGTCGGGCGGCAACGCCGGACCGTGGTGGGGCGCGGTGGCGGCAAGGCAGACCGCGGCGATGCCGACCATCTGCACCGCGGACATGCCAAACGCGCTCCCGGGCTTCGACCAGTGGCCCAACCCTACGATATGCAGCGCATACAGCGCCGCCGACGCCAGGGTGAGCAGCACGCCCAGGTCCACGGTGAAACCGTTCAACGCGAGCACGCCCAGACCGACCGTCGCCAGCACGGCGGCGAACCAGGTGCTTACCGGCATGCGCTGGCGGAACAGCAGCAGGGCGAGGATGGGCGTGATGACGACATACATGCCGGTGACGAAACCGCTGACGCTGGGCGAGGTGAGCGCCAGGCCTTCGGTCTGCAGCCATTGCGCGAAGCCGTAGAGCACGCCCAGCCCGAGGCCGCGCAAGCGCTCGACGCGGCCCAGCCGCCACACCGGCACGGCGAACACCGCAAGCATGACGACGGCGGCGATGGCGAAACGGACGGCCAGGAAATCGACCACGGCCATGCGGCCGACGACGTCCTTGATGAGCACGAAAGTGGAGCCCCAGATCGCCGTGACGGCGAGCAGACCCAGGGTGGCGACACCGCTGCCCTTTGCGGCGCTCACCGGCGCCGGCGTAACAGCTGGCCGGGAATCTTGACGACGAAGTGCGCCCAGATGCCCAGCCACACGATCAGCCGCACGAGCGGGTTGCGTGCCGCTGGATCGTGGCGCCGGAACCACAGGTACATGCTGCGGTGCTTGTGCCGGCTGACGAAGACCGGCCGGTGGCGACTGGACCCGCCCTTGCCGTGCAGCACCCGTACGTCGCCCGCCAGCAGCACACGGTAACCGCTGTCACGCACGCGACGGCACAGGTCCATGTCCTCGCAGTGGAGGAAGAAGGTTTCGTCGAAGCCGCCTACCCGCTCGAACACGTTACGCGGTATCAGCAGGATGGCGCCGGAAACGATCTCGACCTCCTCGGCACCCTGTGGCATCGGTCCGTGGATATCGATGCCGCCGTCACCGCCACGCCCCAGCTTGGTACGCAGCGCGCGTGCCAGCAGGGGATCGCGCCGCCGCGACGCGGGATCGGGACGCCCTTCGCTGTCGCACACCACCGCGCCCACGATACCCGTATGGACATCCATATAGGCAATCATGCGAGTCAGGGTATCGGGCTGCACCAGGCAGTCGGGATTCAACACCAGCAGGCGTTCGCCGCGCGCGTGCAGCGCGCCACGGTTCACCGCCGCGCCGAAACCCAGGTTGGCCCGGTTGTAGACCACACGGACACGCTCGTCGCGGGCGTAGGCACGGTCCAGCGATTCGGGCACGCCGTCGGCGGAGCCGTTATCGACCACGATGACCTCGATCGGCACCTCGCTGGCGAGCGCGTGTTCGACGCACTCGCGGGTGAACGGGCCACTGTCCGCGAGGACGACGATGACGCTGGTGAGGTCGGACGTGGTCACCGTGGCGTGCGGCGAATCAGCCGACCCAGACGCGGGCGTTGCGGAACATGCGCATCCACGGGGAATCCTCGCCCCACTGCTCCGGGTGCCAGCTCAACTGGGCACTACGGAACACGCGCTCCGGATGCGGCATCATGATGGTGACGCGCCCGTCCGCCGCGGTGAACGCCGCCAGGCCGCCCGGCGAACCGTTCGGGTTGAGCGGGTAGCTTTCCGTCGGTCGACCGCGGTTGTCGACGAAACGCGCCACGCCGTGGCTCTTCGACGGGCTGCACACGTTCGGGAAATAGACCCGACCTTCGCCATGCGCCACGGCCACGGGAATGCGCGAACCGGCCATGCCGCGGAAGAAGACGCTGGGCGAGTCGAGAATTTCCAGCGTGGCCACGCGCGCCTCGTATTGCTCGGACTGGTTGCGCAGGAACTGCGGCCAGTGGCGGGCGTCCGGGATGATGTCCTTCAACTGCGACATCATCTGGCAGCCGTTGCACACACCCAGCGCGAAGCGGGTGCCGTCCTCGAAGAAACGGGCGAACTGCTCGCGCAACGCGTCGTTGTAGAGGATCGACGTGGCCCAGCCGCGACCCGCACCCAGGACGTCGCCATAGGAGAACCCGCCGCAGGCCGCCAGGCCGACGAAGTCCTTGAGGTGATGACGGCCACTGGCGAGGTCGGTCATGTGCACGTCGACGGCGTCGAAGCCGGCGCGGTCGAACGCCGCCGCCATCTCCACCTGGCCGTTGACGCCCTGCTCGCGCAGGATGGCCACGCGGGGCCGCTTGCCGGACAGGATGAGCGGTGCGGCGATGTCTACCGAGGGGTCGAAGGTCAGCTTCGGCGAGATACCCGGATCGGCATCGTCGAGCCGCCAGTCGCTTTCCTGGTCGGCGCTGTGCGGGTTGTCGCGCAGGCGCTGCATGGCGTAGCTGGTTTCGTTCCAGGCGCGGAACAGCTCGGTCCAGTTCCATTTGAACGGGGTTTCGCCGTTCAGGTGCAGCTTGATGCCCAGTTTTTCCTTCGGACGGCCGACCATGTGGGTCATGCCGGTGAGACCATGCTTCACCACCAGGGCCTCGAAGGCCTCGCGGTTGGCCGAGGCCACCTGCACCACTGCGCCCAGTTCCTCGTTGAACAGCGCGCGCAGCATGGCGTCGGCCCAGCCGTCCAGGCGCAGCTCCAGGCCGCAGCGACCGGCGAAGGCCATTTCCAGCAAGGTGACGATGGCGCCGCCGTCCGAGCGGTCGTGATAGGCCAGCAGCAGGCCGGAGCGGTTGGCCTCCTGGATAAGCTCGAACATCGCGCGAAGGCGCTTCGGGTCGTCGAGATCGGGCGGCACGCCGCCGCTGCGGTTGAACACCTGGGTGAGCGCGGATCCGCCGAGGCGATCGCGGCCGGCACCCAGGTCGATCAGCCAGAGTTCGGTATCGCCACGGTCGGTCTTCAGTTGCGGCGTGAGCGTGCGACGCACGTCGTCCACGCGGGCGAAGCCGGTGATGACCAGCGACACCGGCGACACGGTCTTCTGCGCCTTGCCGGTCTCGTCGGTCCACACCGTCTGCATGGACAGGGAGTCCTTGCCAACCGGCACCGAGATATCCAGCGACGGGCAGAGCTCCATGCCGACGGCCTTCACCGCGTCGAACAGAGCGGCGTCCTCGCCGGGGTGGTTCACCGCGGCCATCCAGTTGGCGGACAGGCGCACTTCGTCCAGCTTCAGCGAGGCTGCGGCGAGGTTGGTGATCGCCTCGCCCACGGCCATGCGCGCGGCATCGGCGCTGGACAGCAGCGCCACCGGCGCACGCTCGGCCATCGCCATGGCTTCGCCAGCGTAGCCGTCGAAGTCGGTCATGGTGACGGCGACATCGGCTACCGGCACCTGCCACGGGCCCACCATGGGATCGCGGGCGTTGAGGCCGCCGACGGTACGGTCGCCGATGGTGATGAGGAAGCTCTTGCTGCCCACGGCGGGCAGGCGGAGCACGCGCAGCAGCGCCTCGTTCATGCCGATGCCGGTGAGGTCGGCGACCAGGTCGACGCGCGGCTTCACGCGAACGGCATCGCGATGCATGCGCGGCGGCTTGCCGAACAGGACATCCATGCCCAGGTCGATCACGGTGATGTCGCGCCGCGTGTCGCGCACGATCAGGCGGGCTTCTTGCGTCGCGTCGCCGACCACCGCGTATGGGCAGCGCTCGCGCGCGCAGAAGGACTCGAACAGCGGGAGGTCTTCCGCACCGATGGCCAGCACGTAGCGCTCTTGCGACTCGTTGCTCCACACCTGCATGGGCGAGAGGGTCGGGTCGTCGCAAGGCAGCTTCGACAAGTCGATGATGCCGCCGACGCCGGCGTCGTTGAGGATCTCGGGGATGGCGTTGGAGACACCGCCCGCGCCCACGTCGTGAATGCTGACGATGGGGTTGTGGTCGCCACGCGCCCAGCAGGCGTCGATCACCTGCTGGCAGCGGCGTTCCATCTCGGGGTTGTCGCGCTGCACGGAGGCGAAGTCCAGCTCCGCGCTGGACGTGCCCGAGGACACCGACGACGCGGCACCGCCGCCCAGGCCGATCAGCATCGCCGGACCGCCCAGCACGATGACCTTGTCACCGGGCCGCACCTTACGCTTCTGCACGTGGTCAGGACGGATGGCGGCCAGGCCACCGGCGATCATGATCGGCTTGTCGTAACCGCGGCGCACGCCCTTCTCGCCGGTTTCCTGCTCGAAGGTGCGGAAGTAACCACCCAGCGCGGGACGGCCGAACTCGTTGTTGAACGCGGCGGCGCCCAGCGGGCCATCGCGCATGATCTCGAAAGCCGAAGCCATGCGCGGTGGCAGGGGGCGTTCCTTTTCCCACGGCCGGGGCAGCCCGGGGATGCGCAGATGCGACACCGAGAACCCGGTAAGACCGGCCTTGGGCTTGCCGCCGCGACCGGTGGCGCCCTCGTCGCGGATTTCGCCACCGGCACCGGTGGCCGCACCCGGCCAGGGCGCAATGGCCGTGGGATGGTTGTGCGTCTCGACCTTGATCGCATACGGCGCCGCTTCGGCCACCTTGCGGAACACGCCGTCTGCCGGGTCGACGAACAGACGCTGGCCGTCATAGCCCGCGATCACGGCGGCGTTGTCGTGGTAGGCCGACAGCGTGTGCTCGGGCGAGTGCTGGTGGGTGTTCTTGATCATGCCGAACAGCGAGATGTCCTGCGCCTGGCCGTCGAGCGTCCAGGTGGCGTTGAACACCTTGTGCCGGCAGTGCTCGGAATTGGCCTGCGCGAACATCATCAGCTCGGCGTCGGTCGGGGCGCGACCCATCTCGGCGTAGCGCTCGGCCAGGTAGGCGATTTCATCGTCGGCCAGGGCGAGGCCGAGTTCGCGGTTGGCAGCCGACAAGGCGGCGCTGGCGTCGTCGCCCAGTTCCACATGGCCCAGCGGACCCGGCTCGCCGACCAGGAACAGGCCGGTGGCGTCGTCCAGGTGGGCCAGTGGCGACTGCACCATGGGATCGCAGAAGGAGGCCATGACCGCGGCATGGGCGGGGTGGTCGGCCTCGGGCATGCCGGTGATCCGCCAGGCGGTGCCGCGCTCCACGCGTCGCACGTCGAAACCGGCGCCATGCAGGATGTCGGTGGCCTTGCTGGACCACGGCGAGATCGTGCCCAGGCGCGGCACGATCCAGAACGTGGCATCGTCGGGCGTATGGGCTTTCGCCTCCAGCACAGCCAGCAGGCGTGCCCGGGCCTCGCCTTCCGGCGGGGTGGCGACGTCGACGAAATAGGTGAACCAGGCGGCCTGCACCCGCGTCCCGTGATGCAGGGCATCCAGGTGGGCGTTCAGTCGTTCGAGGCGAAACGGTGAGAGGGCGCTCTGCCCGTCGAGTGCGATCATGCGGGGGAGAATAGGCGCTGAAGGAAAACGCCCATTCTACATGATGTTGCGCGGCAACATGGGCCGCGCGGGATCACCCGCCGCGGACGGTGCCGGCCGGGGCCTGCAGTGCCTGGAGCAACTGCGCGGGGGTGACGTAGCCGCCGACCACGTCACCGTTCTCGGTCACGATGGTAGGGGTGCCGTTCACGCCGAGACGCTCGCCCAGCTCGAATTCGTCCTTCACCGGGTTGGCGCAGGTGGCGGCCTTGGGAGTGGCACCGCTCATGGCCTGGTTGAAGGCGTTCTTGCGATCCGCGCTGCACCAGACAGACACGGCCTTGGTATACGACGGGGTGTCGTTGCCCGACGTGGTCTTCAGGCCCTCGCGCGGCCAGAACACGTATTCGACCGCGATGCCCTGCTTGTTGAATTCGTCGATGTGGGCGTGAAGCTGGCGGCAGAAACCGCAATCCACATCGGTGAACACCGTGACCGTGTGCTTGGGGTTGGCCGGGGCATAGACCAGCCGCTGCGAGGCGGGCACCTTGGCCAGTTCCACCTTGCGCGTGGCGGCCCAACTGGCGGCGCTCAGGTCGGTCTTGGCCTTCAGGTCGATCAGGTTGCCGTTGAGCATGTACCGGCCGTCCGCGCTGACGTAGACCATGCGCCCGGAGGCCACCACCTGGTAGAAACCGGGCATCGGCGCGGCGGCGATGCTGTCCACCTTGATACCGGGGGCCAGCGATTCGACCGCGGCACGCACGGCCTGGGTATCGTCGGCCGCGTGCGCCGTCATGGCGAACGCGCCAGCCAGCAGCGCGGGGAGGATCTTCTTCAACATCGGTACGACTCCATCTGTCACCGTGGGGATGCGGGACCGACTTTGAACACGGCCGCCGCTTTCGGTTCCCCGGATTGTGGCACGGCTCACCGTCCCGCGGGTGTGAGACGGCGACGGAGGGCGCGGTAACAGACGAATCGCGTGCGTCGAGACGATCCACGGACGGCTCAAAGCGGTTCGATGGTCGCCTTGAAGCCAGCCACCACACACGCGAGCTGATAGTCGAGGGCACGCCTTGCGGCGTCCATCCACGCCACGGACGCGCCGGCATCCTGCGCCTGATCTCGCAGGTGTTCGCACACCGCGACAAGCACGTCCGCCGAGTCCAGCAAGAGGGTAATGGCCACGCTCAGTTTCATCGTGTCGTCACCCGGGTCGATGCCGGTCGCGGCCTGCATGCGGATATCCGCACCCTCCCGGAGGACGCGAAGCTCTTCCTCCGACATCAGGTCGTCCCTGTCGACCGTACGGATGATCGACCTGACCATGCGGTCGTTCGATTCCAGCTTAATGCCCATGACATGCTCCTTTATGAGTTATCCCTCACGTCTGCGGGAATGCTGCCCGGTACCCACCGATGACATAAGCGATCTGATGTTCGACGGCCGACTTCACGTCGGCGCGCTGAACGTCGGACATCCTCGAAAGGGCAGGTTCCGTCGCGACGCGTCGCATGTTCTCCACAAGCGAATCGACGGCCGGACGCACGCGCGCCAGCGCATCCCTGAGTGCGTTCTCTCCGGCGCGGACATCCGCGTGCATGGCCTGTCCGAACTGCAGCGCGGCCGCATCGCGAAGGCGATCTAAGGGCACGGTCGGATCAGCAGCGCCTTCATCCATACCGGACATCAGCGACGCAAGTACTGGGTCGTCGGCGTTAAGTTTCACGTTCATCGAAAATCACCTCGTCCTGCGGTGGCGCGCCGATCCGACGCGTTTCAAACCAGACTACGCAGTGGGCTATCGCGAAACAACAACCAGAACGTTCCGGAGAAATCACATTTTCTCCAATAAAACAGCGATCTACACGTCGAGTGCCGCAGATACGTGACGCTAGCTGTCCGTTGCCGGGCGAAGCTTCAGGACGCCGTCATCAACCTCGCGGGTGGTGCTGAGCGTGAAGGCGCTTCAGCCCCTCCTTGGCCACCAGCGTGTAGATCTGCGTGGTGCTGAGCGAGCTGTGCCCCAGCAGCATCTGCAGGGCACGCAGGTCGGCGCCGTGGTTGAGCAGGTGGGTGGCGAAGGAGTGGCGCAGCACATGGGGGGACACCCGCTTCGACGGGATGCCGACCTGCAGGGCATAGCGTTTCACCAGCGTCCAGAACATCTGCCGGGTGAGTGCCCCGCCGCGCCGCGAGAGGAACAGCGCCGCCGGCTGCCCATGACCTTTTGCCAGCGCCGGACGGGCTTCGCGCAGGTACGTATCCACGTGGCGCAACGCCTCTTCGCCCACGGGCACCAGGCGATCCTTGTCGCCCTTGCCGGTGACCCGCAACACGCCTTGCCGCGTGTTCAGTCCCGCCAGCGGCAAGTCGACCAGTTCGGACACACGAAGGCCGGAGGAGTACATCAATTCGAGCATGGCGCGGTCACGCTGGCCCAGCGGTGTCGACAGGTCCGGCGCGACGATCAGCGACTCGATCTCGCGCTCGGCCAGGGCCTTGGGCAACCCGCGCGGCATCCTCGGTCGTTGCATGAGCAAGGTGGGGTCGTCGGTCGTGGCATCGTCCCTCGCCCGTTGCGCATAGAACCGGCGGAACGCGGACTGCCGCCGCGCCATGCTGCGCACGGCCACCGGCTGGCTACCATGGTAGGCCGAGATATCCTCGCGAGTCGCCGTGGCGAGCGACTTGCCGCGCGTGGCGAGCCAGCGCCCCAGGCCTTGCAGATCGCGTCGGTAGGCTTCGAGCGTACGCTCGGCCAGGCCGTCCTCCGACCAGATGCGCTCGATGAAGCGATCGATCAGGCGGGCGTCGTCGTCCCGCGGAGGAACGGGGGCTGCCGGTTCGGTAGCGGTGGGGACGCGCGGGTGCGGCGAGGGCATGGACCGGATGGTCGCATGCCCTCGCCCTCGACTCAAAGCCTCTGGACGCTGGACTGGTACCCAGCGACGATGTAGGCGATCTGGTGTTCGATCGCCGCCTTCATCGCCTCACGTCGCTCCGGCGGAAGGTTGACATTTCGCGATTCGATGGCCACGCGCTGCATGTTCTCGACGAACTCGTCGGCCTGGAACAGCACACGCACCACGGATGCGCCCAGGGGCGTCGTGGGAATGAAAATGGACAGTCCTGTCGCTTCCAGGACGTGCTCGTCGGCACTGTCACGAAGGCTCTGCATCTCGACGGGCGATGTCACGTCATCCTTGCCGATGTCCTCGAGTACGGTGTTGAGGGCGACGTCCGTAGAAGAAAGCTTGAGGCTCATAATGGGATGCTCCGTGCAGTGAGGGGTATGAAGCCGACATTGGCGGCACACGCCGGAGGGGTCAATGTCCGGCAAAACCCATGAAACCCCACGAAACTAACCGGCAAGCCTGCGGCTTTCCGAATTTCCGCTACGATCGCCCGGCCGATCGCGTCACGCAGGTAGACCCATGCTCCCCAATCCGCCCGCCCCTGCCTCCGCCTGGCGCCGTTTCGCGGCGATCGTCTACGACGCGCTGGCGGTCGTGGCCATCGTCATGGTGGTGGGGCTGCTCGCGCAGATGGCCACGGGCGGGCAACTGTTCGATGCGCACGGACACCTGCTGACCTGGTGGTACCAGCCCTTGCAGGGCGTGGCCGTCGGCGCGTATTTCCTGCTGTCGTGGGTGCGTGGCGGGCAGACCCTGGGCATGCGGCCCTGGCGTATCCGCGTGACGGATGCGCGGGGCGACGCAGTAGGCTGGCGACGCGGCCTGGTGCGGCTGGCCGTCGCGGCGTTGCCACTCGCGCTCGTGCTGATCTTCCCGCTGACGTCGCTGCGCGCGGCACTGTGGGCGCCGCTCGTCGGCTGGGCGATCCTGTTGCTTCCGGCGCTGGTGGACCGTCGTCGCCGCGCGCTGCACGACATGGCCGCGGGCACGGAGATTCGCCCGCCAAGCCAGTGAACGCCGCCTACTTGAACTGATCGCTCGCTGGCACCCACGAGCCCGACGCCGGTGAGGCCACGGGCACGTTGATCTTGATCGACGCCTCGCAGCCCGGCGGCAGAGGCCCACCGGTGACACGTGCGGTGGTGCAAAGCGCTGTGTTGTCGAACGCCGCGGGCGCTGCCGCCACTGTCGCGCTATTCGCCGGCGGCAGGTTCTCGGCCAGCGGTTTCGCCGGCGCCATGGTCTGCGTGCGGGCCACGGCGTCTTGGCTGGCTGGCTTCGGCGGGCCGTCGCCACCGCTGCAGCCCAGCGTGAACAACGATATCGCGCTCATGCCCGGGCTGCCCGCACCCTTCGCACCGGCATTGCCGGGACCGGCGGTGCAGTTGAGGCGGATACCGCGAGGCAGGGAAACGGTGGCCTTCACCGTGGTCGCCTCCACGCCGTGGCGAAGCGCGGTATCGACCGAACTCTCGCCCTTGGGCGTCCAGTCGTTATCGAAGCGGGTGGCCTTGTAGTCGACGTGCACGCGCGCGCCGTTCTGCGGTATCAGGTTGCCGCGCGGTTTCAGCTCGGTGTAGGCGCCCACGGGACCGGCCTTGTCACCCTGCCCGCCCACCACGCCGTCGCTGCGCTGCGACGTGCCGTCGGCACCGGTGATGCGCGTGCCTTCATCCGCGCCTTTCGCCGCGCCCGGCTTACCCGAGACCTGTGCGGCACCCGGTGTGTTCGAACCGGACACGTCGGCATCGCCGGGCGACGATTTGCCAGCCGACTGACCCTGCACGGCCTCGGCCGACGCGTTGCTGCCCTGTTTGCCCTGCGTGGCCGCCTTGGCCGTGGACTGGCCGGCCGCGGTGTCGCCCGGCGCCTGGCCGGGCGCCGCGGGCGCCGTGTCCGCACCGGCCACCGGACGCTGGATATCACCAGCTGCGACCGCAGGCGCCTGTACGGCCGGGCGCGCCACCGCGCTCTCCGGTGCCGATACCGACGGTTTGGCCACGGCGTCCGGCAACGGCACGGCCGCGAGTTCCGCCTCAGCCTCGACCGGCGGAGCCTGCACGCTCTGCACCGAGATCCGTGTCGGCACCGGTCGCATGTCCGCGGTCAGGTCGGGCCGGGGCACGGCCGCTTCCACAGCGACCTTCGGCAGCGGCGCCTCTTGCGGCGTCGGCGGCGCGGCACTCGTCTCCACCTCCGGGCGCGGCACCGTGGCGAGCGTCATCGCCGTGGTCGGTACGGGCGTGGTCCGCTCGGCAGTGATCGTGGGTGGCGCGGGTGTCACGGCCATCTGCGCCGCCGGGGTCGGCGGGATCGACAGCGAGGCCGGTGGCGGCATGGGCGCGGAGCCCTCGGCCTGCGGGCGACGCACCGGCTCGGGCTGGAACCGCGGGGGCACGACGTCCGGCCGGGGTGTATCCATCGCAAGGTCCGGCGGCGCCTGGGTCGGCACGGGCACTTTTTCCAGCTCCGGCTGCGGGGGCGGCGCCTTTGGCTGCACCACGGGACGATCGGCCACGGCGAGGACGCTGGGAGGCGGCGCGACCGGCTTCGGCGCAGCCTTCACCTTCGGCGCGGGCGCGGCGGGCGAAGCCACCGCGGGACGTGACGGCGTGCGCGCCGCGGCGACGGCCGACGCATGCGCGCCCTGCGCGGCGCGACTGGCCGCGGTGGACCACCTGGTCGTGTATTTCACCTTCGCCACGGGTGCCGTGGACGGCGTGCCGCGCACGGGCGGCACGGGCGGCGGCGGCTTGTCGATCAGCCGCACCTGCAGCGCATCGGGATGCTCGGGCTCCGGGGGCGGCGGCAGCACATCGTAGGCCGGTCCCAGGATCATCCCGAACAGGAACGCCAGGTGGATGAGCAGGGTGCCGACCCAGCCGGCGATGCGCCGCCCGCTGGCGCCGGGCTTGCGACGCAGATGCTGGCGATAGACGATCGCGTGCAGCGCCGCATCGCGCGGCGCGAGGGGCGGTGAAGGATCGGCGTCCGGCGCGTTGTCCGGTGGCAGGAGGGTCGGCATCGGGCGCTAGTGTCCCCGCTCCCGCGGCGCCGCACAATCGCGCCCTGCCCTGGCGGGCTCAGTTTCCCGTGCGCCGTGCCCGCTCGGCGTTCTCCTGGTCCATCGCTTTCAACGGCGTATCGGTCGGGCACCCTTCGGGCACGCGCTCGTCCTTACGATAGGCGGCGATGCACTCCGCCTCGCTGCGGACGGGTACGGCACCGGGCAGGTCTTTCACCAACGGGTTGGCCGGGGCCATGTTCAGGCGGGTGTCGCCGTCCTTGTGCGCCGCCTTCGACGGGTCTTCGCCACCGCAGCCCACCGGCAGCACGAAGAACACCGTGGAGCAGTTCACCCGCACGCCGTGCCCCAGGTCCACCGTTTTCTTCACCGTGGTCTTTTCGATCGCCCGGCGCATGCCCTGGCTGAGCACGTTCTCGTCGCGCGGCGCCCAGTCCTTCTCGAACCGGGTCTGCGTGTAGGTCACGGTGGTCTTGTGCGACATGACACCCGCCGCGTCCGTGGGCCGTGGCGGCGTGTAGTCGGAACCGCCCGAACCCGGCGCACCCTTGGGCAGGGCGATCGAGCCGTCGGCCCCGAAGACGCCGCTGGCCGGAGCCGCCGTCGCCGGGGGCGCGTCGGACGGCGTCACTGCGGGGGTGACCTCGTCCGGTTTCTTCTTGCGGGGCGGCGGTTCGGGGCGTGTAGCTTCCGCCGAGCGCACCTTCGGAGGTGGTTCGGTGACCGGTGGCGGCGGGGGCGCCGAGGGGACCGCGGGCGGCGGGGCACGGTCGATGAAGCGCACCTCGAGCACGTCGGGTGGCCCGTGCGGCACGTAAAAACCGATCTGCACACGCGGCTGCATCTCGTAGCTCACCACGACGATCAGCAGGAGATGAAGAAGGATCGCAGCGGCTATCGCCAGCGTAACGCTCAACCGGTCGCGTGGGACGGGCCGTCGCTGCCGCATCGCACGCAGCGTGGCCAGCGTAGCGGGATCGAGCGGCGTCAGGCCGTCCGGCCACGCCCCATCGTCGGCGGGAAGCCGATGGGTCTCGACGAACGACGGTGGCGCCTTGCCGGGGTAATGCACGCGCGGGGGTGTCCCTTCGGGCCGTGGAAAGTCGCGGAGCTTAGCCCGTCAAGGGTAAGCAGGGCGTATGCCCGGGCTTTCAGACCACGTGGAACGGCGAAGATTCCCCCTTGCGCCCCGACGCAACGCGGGCCCCGTCATGGCGGGGCCCGCGATTCCCGCGCTTCGCCGATCGGCAACGACCGGCGAAGCAGGATCACGACACGGTCTCAGCCGGCCAGCGAGGCGATCACGGCCTTGGCAAACGCGGGAATGTCGTCCGGCTTGCGGCTGGTGATGAGATTGCCGTCAGTGACCACTTCGCTGTCTTCCCAACGGCCACCGGCGTTGCTCAGGTCCTGCTTCAGCGAGGGCCACGAGGTCACTTTCTTGCCATCGACCAGACCGGCATTGATCAGCGTCCACGGGCCGTGGCAGATCGCCGCCACCGGCTTGCCCGACGAGGCGACCGCCTTGACGAACGCCAGCACGGTGTCGTCCGTGCGCAGGTTGTCCGGATTGATCACGCCACCGGGCAGCACCAGCGCGTCGTACGAACCGGCATCGGCCTTGTCCAGCGCGACGTCCACGTTGACGCTGATGCCCCAGTCCTTCTTGTCCCACGCTTTGATCTGCGCTGCACCGCCCGGTGCGATGACATCGACCTTGGCGCCCGCTTCTTCAAGCAACCGCTTCGGCTCGGTCAGCTCCGACTGTTCGAAACCGTCGGTTGCGAGTACCGCGATACGCCGGCCGTCGAGTGATGTGTTCGCCATGGATGTCTCCTCGGATAAGTGTGGTCCGAGGATGGATGCGACGACATGAGCACGACGTCGCGCATGTGTCGCCACATCGTGAGCGGGCTTTCCGGACGACTCAGGCTGCCGCCTTGCGCTTGGGCTTCAACATCGTGCCGATGCACTGCGGCGACCCGCACAGGCAGGCCCAGATCTTCTTCAGGCGCGCGGTGTGCGGCATGTCCAGCGTGATGCCGTAATCGTAGGTGAGCTCTTCGCCGGGCGCGATGTCGCGAAGCGCTTCGATGAGCACGCGATCTTTCTTCGACGGCTTGCCTTCCACCGCCTCTTCAATGACGGCCTGGCAGTTGGGATCGCAGCCGTGGTTGATCCAGCGGGCCGTATTGCCGTTGCTGTTGCCGTCGACGATGTATTTCTCGTTGAGCGTGAACAGGAAGGTGTGGCCGGTTTCACCGCCATCGCCGTATTTCTTGTCGGCCTGGGCGTGGGTGATGATGTCACCCTTGTATTCGACGATCTCTTCGCCGGCCTTGATGGGCGCGGTGGCGAAGACGCCGTTTCCGTGAATGGGCGAACGTCGTGCGGCGATGCGTCGGGTCATGGGCGGCAATCGGTGTCTTTGGAAGATAAGCGCTGATGATGCCTGCTACCTTCCCGCTTGGGAACCGCGTTTCAAACGCACGTCTCGCGCACCCGGGGGCCCGGCGCTACCATCGGGCCCCTGTTCGTCGCTGCCCGTGGAAACCCAGGGAATGATCCCGACCGTTCGCACCTGCCTCGTCCGCCTCATGCCCATCGCCTGCGTGCTGCTGCTCGCTGCCTGCGGGCCCGCCAGGAAAAGCGTGTTCCCGCCGGCGGTGACGCTGCAGGAAGTCACCGCCAAGCCGGGTGGCGTCTGGCACCTGACCCTGCGCATCCGCAACAACAGCTATGGCGGCATGGCCTTCCAGAGCTTCCAGGGCACCCTGCGCGTCGGTGACCTGGGCGGCGTGTTGATGGATGTGAAGGTGGACCAGGACATCCCCTCGTTCGCCGCCGACGTAGCCAGCATGGACCTCGTGCCCACGCCGGAGATGAGCCGCGCGCTGGCCGAGCTGGCTGCCAAGGGCAGCGCCGGCTCGCTCCCCTACACCATCGATGGCCACATCGTCGCGCTGCCGGAGCAGGAAAAGACGCCCCGCTCCTTCGAGGTGCACGGGCGCAACTGGCTCTCGCCGGTACCCGGCATCCCCGATACCTATCGCTCTCCCTGATCCCACCCAGCCGCGCGCGCCGCGACGCCAGGACCCCGACATGACGCTCTACAAAGCCCCCCTCGACGACATGCGTTTCACCCTTTACGACGTGCTGGGCGCGGAAGCCGTGCTGGCCCGCCTGGACGGCGGCGAAGCGCACACGCGCGATCTGCTCGACGCCGTGCTCGACGAAGCGGCGCGCTTCAACGAGCAGGTGCTGGCACCGCTGAACGCCAGCGGCGACCAGGAAGGCTGCCACTACGACAAGGCCACCGCGTCGGTCACCACGCCCAAGGGGTTCAAGGAAGCCTATCGGCAGTACGCCGACGGCGGCTGGGCCGGGCTGACCGCCACCGAGACGTTCGGCGGCCAGGGCCTGCCCATCGTGCTCGGCGCGCTGACCAAGGAAATGATCGACTCGGCCAACCTGGCCTGGGGCATCTATCCGCTGCTCTCGCACGGCGCCACCGACGCGCTCGAGCACCATGGCGACGCCTGGCAGCAGGAGGTCTTCCTGAAACCGCTGGTGGAAGGACGCTGGACCGGCACGATGTGCCTCACCGAACCCCAGGCCGGTTCCGATCTCGGCCTGCTGAAGACGCGCGCCGAACCCAACGACGACGGCAGCTACCGAGTCACCGGCACCAAGATCTTCATCAGTGCGGGCGAGCACGATTTCGTCGAGAACATCGTGCACCTGGTGCTCGCGCGCCTGCCCGACGCCCCCGCTGGCAGCCGCGGCATCTCGATGCTCGTGGTGCCGAAGTTCAAGGTCGGCAAGGACGGCGCGCTCGGCCAGCGCAACGCCGTGGCGGCCGGCGCCATCGAGCACAAGATGGGCATCAAGGGATCGGCCACCTGCGTCATGAACTTCGACGATGCCCAGGGCTGGCTGGTCGGCCCGGCGCACAAGGGCCTGGTCGCGATGTTCACGATGATGAATGCCGCGCGCCTAGCGGTGGGTATCCAGGGCCTGGCCGTTTCCGAGCGCGCCTTGCAGAACAGTCTTCACTACGCCCGCGAGCGCCTGCAGATGCGCGCACTGTCGGGCGCAAAGTTGCCGGAAAAAGCGGCCGATCCGCTCACCGTTCACCCGGACGTGCGCCGCATGCTGCTCACCCAGCGTGCCTTCGTCGAGGGCGGCCGTGTGCTCGCCGCCTATGCCGCGTTGCAGGGCGACATCGAAGCGCGCGATCCCGATCCGCAGGCCCGCAAGGAGGCCGGCGAACTGCTTTCCTTCCTCATTCCCATCGCCAAGGGCCTGCTTACCGAAGCCGCGCAGGAATGCACCAAGGAAGCCCTGCAGATCTTCGGTGGCCACGGCTATATCGCCGAACACGGCATGGAACAGTTCGTCCGCGATGCCCGCATCATCACGCTGTACGAGGGCACCACGCAGATCCAGGCGCTGGATCTCCTGGGCCGCAAGGTCATGCAGCTGCAGGGCGCCGGACTGAAGCATTTCCTGGGCGAGATCTCGGCGTTCTGCCAGGCCCACCAGGGCAACGACACGCTGAAGCCCTTCATCGGCCCGCTGGCGATCGCCGCCAAGACCTGGGGCGATCTCACCCAGGCCATCGCCAGGAGCGCGCAGGCGAATCCGGAAGAACTCGGTGCTGCCGCCGTCGATTACCTGTACCTGTCCGGCTACGTCACCCTGGCCTACTGCTGGGCCCGTAGCGTGCTGGCCGCCGAAGGCTCGAGGCTGTCCGCGGACGGCAAGCAGGCCAAGCGCGATACCGCCAGCTTCTACTTCAGCCGCATCCTCCCGCGCATCCACATGCACAAGGCAGCGATCGACGCCGGCGTAGCCACCCTGCCCGAGGTGCTCTGACACGTCGCACCGCCGGGCGGCATCGCGCAGCGGTGCGCATCGCACCACGTACGCGGCATCACCCCGCGTGGACGGCATCACCCCGCGCATACGGCATCGCCCCGCATATACGGCATCGCCGCTCCTGTAGGAGCCGGCGATGCCGGCGATCCCGCGGCAGCGGCCCCCTCGCCGCACCGCCAAAGGGGCTTTTCCCCACATCCCCGAAGGTGTAGAAAAGGCTACCGGCCAGTCTCCCCACCGCAACGGTGCCCGACACGATGAGCGCTTCCCCGTTCCTGATCCGTCTCGCCGAAAGCGACGATGACGAGTTCATCCTTGGCCTGCTCCATCGCTTCGTCGACTTCCCGCTGCCCAACGGCCGCACCAAGACGGATTGCCTCAAGGGCATCGAATCCGACCTGGTCAGGCACCTCGACGAGCAACCGTCCAACAGCTACATCTTCGTCGCCGAGAATCAGGACGGCGAGCCGGTCGGCTTCGTCCACCTGCAGAAGACGAAGGATTTCTTCACCCATCGCGACAACTGCCACATCTCCGATATCGCGGTAGCCAAGGCACACGAAGGCGACGGCGTCGGCACGTTCCTGCTCGACCACGCCTATGCCTGGGCCAAGGAGCACCGCTGCCAGTTCGTCACCCTGGCCGTGTTCCCCGGCAACGAGCGAGCGCGCGAGATGTACGTCAAGCATGGCTTCGACACCGACCTGATGCGCCTGGCCAAACCCGTCCGATAGGACGCTGGTGGCGCCGGGAATAAAAAAAAGGCTGCCCTGGGCAGCCTTTTTTCGGCCATCGGTAAAGGCGATCAGACCTTCGCGACGGCGCCTTCCTTCTGCTCGCGCACGTCGAGGCGTGCGGCCATGCGATCGATGTTGGCCAGCGACACCAGGTGCGCGTAGATCCAGCCGAATGCGCCTTCGCGGAGGAACTCGCCGGCTACCTTCTCGTCGAGGGCGCGCAGCTTCTCTTCGTTGATGACGAACAGGCCGTTGAGGTTGATGCCCTTGCCTTCCTTCTGCAGGGTGATGGTGCGCGGCTCGAGCAGGTCGTGCTCGCGCAACTTGCCCATGAACCACTGCGTGCGGGCGACGTGGTCCTGGAATTCCCCCAGGAAGTTCACGGCGTTGGTCAGGGCCGGCGCGTCAGTGCCGTCCTCGTTGAACAGGCGCTCGCCCTCGGTTTCGTTGAAGCCTTCGTAAGCCTCGTCGAGGAAGACGGTGAAGTCGTCACCTTCCGTACCGGCGGGCTTCTCGGCCAGCACGAACGGGTAGCGGCGCACGAAGGCCGGGATGTACAGGCCCTGCTCCCAGAAACCGTTCTCGCCCACCAGCAGGTTTTCACCCTGGCGCAGGCCCAGGAGGGCCATCGGACCGGCTTCTTCCATGCTGTTGCCGGCGAACAGGATGGGGACGTCGCGCGAGGCGGGGGCGAACTCGACGCCCGTGAGGGGCACGGAATGCGCGGTGGCCGCGAAACGGATGTTGTTCACCGCCTTGAGGCGGAGATCGCGATGCGCGGTGCGGTTCAGGGGAACCGGACGCTCGTAGAAAAGCACTTCAGCCACTGTGAAACCCTCATGGACCCGCCGGACCTGGGAAGCCACCCCGGCCCCCCTTCCAAACCCGCGCAGGCATATACGAACCCCCACTATATCAGTGCCGCATGACCGCCACAGCACCGCAAGAAGCATACCGGGCGTGTGCAATTCGGTCGCAATTATCGGCTATGCTCGGGCAAACCCGCTTCAAAGGGGTGGGATCGCTTACCCGATCCGCACGGAGTTCGGCTGACTGGAACGCTCTTTCGCACGTGTGAAGGACGAGACCCGATGACGATGGAAGTGCTACACGAAGACCTGCCGAGGGTGACCGCGCTGCACACCACGCGCGTGCTCTCGCTCGACGCCGCCGGCCGCATCCTTGACTGGATCAGCTGGCAGGATGCCGTCTGCCTCTATGTGCGCGGCGTGGTGGCCTGGACGCTGGGCGACCCCTGCCTCACCGTGCACGGCGGCACCAGCCGGGCCAACGGCCTGCAAAGCACGCTGGACCTCCACCCCATCGTGGCCAGCACGGGCCATTGCCGCGAGCACGCGATCGACCCGGCGCCGGCCCTGACCAACACCGCCCTGTTCGCCCGCGACCGGCACCTTTGCCTGTACTGCGGCCACCACTACACGCGTCACGAACTCACCCGCGACCATGTGATTCCCCTGTCCAAACGCGGCGCGGACGAATGGGAAAACGTAGTCAGCGCGTGCCTGGCCTGCAACCTGCGCAAGAGCAACCGCACCCCCCAGCAGGCCAACATGCCCCTTCTGGCCGTGCCCTACCGGCCCAGCTGGGTCGAGCACCTGATCCTGTCCAATCGCAATATCCTGGCCGACCAGATGCAGTTCCTGATCAGCCATTTACCAAGGGATCGGCGCCCCGCCTGAGGCCTGGCCGGGCTTCGCCCGCAAACTTTCACACCCCATCCCTTGCCCCGGCCTCTCCGGAGGCCAACAATACGGGGATGAACGACCTCTCCCGCTATCCCTATCTGGCGCAGATCGAATCGCCGGAGGACCTCCGGCGTTTCCCGGTGGACGAACTTCCAGCGATCGCCGATGAACTGCGCCGATACCTGATCGAGGCCGTGGCCTCGTCGGGCGGGCATTTCGGCGCGGGGCTGGGCGTGGTCGAGTTGACGGTGGCCCTGCACCACGTGCTGGACACCCCACGCGATCGTCTTGTCTGGGACGTGGGCCACCAGTGCTATCCGCACAAGATTCTCACCGGTCGTCGCGACCGCATCACCACCATCAAGAAGAAGGACGGCCTGGCGCCGTTCCCGCGCCGCGAGGAAAGCGAATACGACACCTTCGGCGTCGGTCACTCGTCCACCTCGATCTCGGCCGCCCTGGGCATGGCCATCGCGCTGCAGCGCCGGGGCGACCCGCGCAAGGTCGTGGCCGTGATCGGCGATGGCGCGATTACCGCGGGCATGGCCTTCGAGGCGCTTAACCACGGCGGCGACGTCGAACCGAACATGCTGGTGATCCTCAACGACAACGGCATGTCGATCAGCGAAAACGTCGGCGCGATGACCAAGATGATGGCCCGCGCCATGTCCAGCCGGCGGCTCAACGCCCTGCGCGAGCGCGCCAAGAAGGCCATGCCGCGCGAGTCCTTCTTCGGCCGCTTCTTCAAGCGCTGGGAAGAACACGCCAAGGGCATGTTCGTGCCGTCCACCCTGTTCGAGGAACTGGGCTTCCACTACACCGGCCCGATCGACGGGCACAACATGCCCCAACTGGTGCAGGCGCTGGAAACGGTCAAGGACCTGCCCGGCCCCCAGCTCATCCACGTGATGACCACCAAGGGCAAGGGCTACGAGCCCGCCGAGAAAGGCCCCATCGAGTACCACGCCGTCGGCCCGTTCGATCCCGTCGCCGGACTGGTGAAGAAGGGCGCGCCGGCCAAGCCTACCTACACCGACATCTTCAGCGACTGGCTGTGCGACATGGCTGCCAGCGACGAGCGCCTGCTCGGCATCACGCCTGCCATGCGCGAAGGCTCGGGCCTGGTCCGTTTCTCGCGGGAATACCCGCAGCGCTACTTCGACGTGGCCATCGCCGAGCAGCATGCCGTAACGCTGGCCGCGGGCATGGCCGTGGAGGGCGCCAAGCCGGTGGTGGCGATCTACTCCACCTTCCTGCAACGTGCCTACGACCAGGCCATCCACGACGTGGCGCTGCAGAACCTCGACGTCACCTTCGCCATCGACCGCGCGGGCGTAGTGGGGCCGGATGGCGCCACGCATGCCGGCAGTTTCGACCTGTCGTTCATGCGCTGCCTGCCGAACATGGTGATCATGGCGCCGGCCGACGAGAACGACTGCCGCACCATGCTCAGCACGGGCTTCCATTACAAGGGGCCGGCCGCCATCCGTTACCCGCGCGGCACCGGCCCGGGCGCGAAGATGGCCGAGACGCTGGAAACCTACCCGATCGGCAAGGCCGAGGTGCGCCGACGCGGTCGCCACGGCCTGGCGATCCTCTCCTTCGGCACCATGCTGGCCCCCGCCGCCGTGATCGCCGGCGAAATCGATGCCACGCTGGTCAACATGCGCTTCGTCAAGCCGCTGGATGCCGAGCTGATCCTGGAGCTGGCTCGTACGCACGAGGCCTTCGTCACCCTGGAGGACAACGCCATAGCGGGTGGCGCCGGCGCAGGCGTGGCCGAGTTGCTGGCCGCCAATGGCATCACCCAGCCGATCCTGCACCTGGGCCTTCCGGACGTCTATCTGGAACACGGCAGCCGCGAGGAAGTCCTGACCATGGCCGGCCTCGACCTGCCGCAGATCCGCAACGCGATCCTGGCCCGGTTCCCGCAGTTCGTCGCCAAGGATGTGGCGAGCGCTTAAGCGGCTTCCATCGCTTCCATGGCTGCACGTGCGAGAAACCCCGAGCGGGTTTCTCCGTGGCGCTCGGCATAGGCGTCTATGGCGCTCAAGAGGCGATCGGGCACGGTGATGTTGACACGTACGGCCTTTGTGCTCAGCTTGGACAGGTCAACGCTGGCCAACGCCCATGTCCATCCCTCATAGCCGACGCGGGAGCGCAGGGCCTCCAGTGACGATGCTTTTGGCGGCATCTTGCCCCCTTCGATGGCGTCTTCGAGAAACAGGAGAATGGCCTCTTCAGCGTTCGCTACTGCCTCGTCGAGCGTATCACCGGCGCTGAAGCAGCCGGGAAGATCAGGCACGACCACACCATAAGCCGTGGTGCCACTACCTGGTTCGATGGCGATGGGATAACGCATGGTGTTCTCCAGATGCCGGGCTCAAACTATTCCGGCTTGTTTCTTGATGGCGGCGACAAGACCCCTGCCCAGTTCTTTTTTTGGGTGAGGCACGATCACCGTCACGTCCGCTGCATTGCGAAGCTTGTGATGGCTTCCCCGGATGCTCACTACGTGGAAACCATGAGCCTTGAGAAGCCTGATCAGGTCAGCGGAGGTCATGGTGTGTATAGTACACACTAAGTCTGACTATGTGTAGTCTTCGTGAAGATCAAGGCGCTGTTTTTTAAATCGAAACTTACTTCGCCATGTTGGAATTGCCACCTAGGACGTAATCGTGGATTTGAGTCCCTACGGATTCGTTGCCGGCGCGGCACCCGGATTGATTTCTCTTTTGCGCACCATGTTGGGCGTTCGGCGCGTCATGTCCGAGGCCAGAGACATTGCTCGAGGGCACGGAGAACTTCTGGATTTCCACTCGTCCGAAAATCAGTCTTATGACTTCATGTTCAACCCGCAAAACTTTATTAAACCCGGTGACGGGCCTGGCGTGCGAAGCGGTAAGAATCTCCTCCTGTCTCATAGGGACAAGGTATGGAGACGTTATTGGACAGGGTTTATTCTGGTGCTCCTTGGCGTGCCGTTCGGCCTGCTCATGGCGACGTGTGGCGAATACCTTTTAGGGCGGCCCTGGTGACTCGCATCCTCCAGATACACGGTCGCGGTTTTCAAGGTCTTGCTCCGTAAACACGTCATGCAAGCCGTGCGATGCCAGCACGGTACGGACGTCTTCCCCCTGGTTCCAGCCATGCTCGACAAGCAACCATCCGCCCGAGTGCAGGTGGCCCGCCGCGCCGGATGCGATACTCCGGATGTCGTCGAGGCCATCGTTGCCGGAGGCCAGTGCGCTGTTGGGCTCGAAGCGAAGGTCCCCCTGACCCAGATGCGGGTCGTCCGCTTCGATATAGGGCGGGTTGCTGACGATCAGGTCGAAGCGCTCGCCTGCCAGCGGCGCGAACCAGTCGCCGGCCAGGAACCTCACCCGTGAAAGGCCGAGACGTTCGGCATTGCGCCGGGCAATCTCGAGCGCCGCGCTGCTGGCGTCCAACGCCGTCACCGAGAGGTCGGGGCGCTCCTTGGCAAGCGCCAGGGCGATGGCCCCGCTGCCGGTGCCCAGGTCGACCACGCTCGCACCCTGCGGCAGGCGTTCCAGCGCCAGTTCGACCAACCGCTCCGTCTCCGGACGCGGGATCAGCGTGGCGGGCGTGACCTCGAGCGTCATCGACCAGAAGTCGCGGGTGCCGGTGATGTAGGCCACCGGCTCGCCTGCGACGCGGCGCTTGACCAAGTCGTCGAACCGCCCGGCCATGACGGCATCCAGCGCGTCATCCGCATGGGCGAAGAACCAGGCGCGGTTCACGCCCAACACGTGCGCCAGCATCAGCTCGGCCTCGAGGCGATCGCCGAGGTCGGCGGCGGATTGGCGCAGGATCGTGCGGACATCGGTCATCGGCGAATTCTAGCCCGCGCACGGCAGGAAGACGCCAGCAAGGTAGCCGCGACTACAATTCCGGCATGTCGCCGCGCCTCATCCTCTTCCTGACGGTCCTGCTCCTCGGCGGGTGCAAGGCCGCGTTCTTCGACGCGGTGAACCTGCGCCAGCCGACCGATGGCGTGGTATCGCATCGGGACATCATCTACGACACCGCGACAGGCACGGCACTGGACGTCTACGCGCCCGCCCACGCCCGGCATGCACCCGTCGTCGTGTACTTCTACGGCGGCAGCTGGATGGGCGGCCGGCGGCAGTGGTTTCGCTGGATGGGCGAGGCCCTGGCCGCGCGTGGCGTGGTGACCGTGGTCGCGGACGTTCGCCTCTGGCCGGCGGTGCGGATGAAAGGGTTTCTCCACGATGCCGCCGAAGCCGTGCGCTGGACGCGCGACCACGCCGCCACGTTCGGCGGCGATCCGCACGACGAATTCGTGATGGGGCATTCGTCCGGTGGGCAGATCGCCGCCATGCTCGCCGTGGACAAGCAATGGCTGGCCGCCGTGGGCATGCGGCCCCGCGAGCTTGCCGGCGTCATCGGCGTGGCCGGCACCTACGACTTCATTCCGTTCGACGAGCCGGCGTTCGCCGATATCTTCGGGCACAGCCCCGCCGAACAGGCCCTGTCGCAGCCGATCAACTTCGTGGACGGCGATGAACCGCCAGCGCTCATCCTTCAGGGCGAGGACGACACCATCGTGTCGCCGGCCGAAGCCGTTGCGTTCGAAGGCCGTTACCGCCAACAGGGCGAGCCCGTGGAACTGCGTCTCTATCCCGGCCTCGGCCACGAAGGCCTGCTGCTCGCCTTCGGCCCGCGACGGACCATAGCTCCCGTGCTCGACGACACGCTGGACTTCATCGGCCGCCATCCGGTTGCCCTCGAGCACTGATCCTGCGCCGTGCATCCGTTTTCACGGCGGGTCCGTAAGCTCTGTTCATGACCCGACTCTTCTTTGTCACGCTCGGCACCCTTCTGCTTACGGGCTGCCAGTCCGTCCTGTTCGGCGCGATCAATGCGCGGCAGTCCTCCACCGGCGTCGTGGCCCACCACGACATCGTCTACGACCCGACCGAGGGCCTGGCGCTCGACGTCTACGGTCCCGTGCAGGCAAAGAACGCACCTGTGGTGGTGTTCTTCTACGGCGGCAGCTGGAAGAGCGGCAAACGCCAGTGGTATCGATGGGTGGGTGAGGCCCTGGCGGCCCGCGGCATCGTTACTGTCGTACCGGACTACCGTCTCTGGCCGAAGGTGAGGCTGGACGGCTTCGTCGGCGATGCCGCCAGGTCGGTACGCTGGGCGCACGATCGGGTGGGCGAGTACGGTGGCGATCCCTCGCGCATCGTCGTCATGGGCCATTCCGCCGGCGGGCACATCGCCGCCATGCTGGCGACCGACGAACACCGCCTGGCGATGGTCGGCATGCGCCCCCGTGATCTGGCCGGATTCATCGGCCTGGCCGGTCCGTACGACTTCCTGCCACTGAAGCAGGACGACTTCATCGACATGTTCGGGCACACCGCGGCGGAGCAGGCACGTTCGCAGCCGGTCAATTTCGTCGACGGCGACGAGCCGCCTGCCTTGTTGCTACAAGGGCAGGACGATTCCACCGTCAGGCCGTCCAACGCGCTGTCGTTGCAGCGGCGCTACCAGGCACAGGGCGAACCGGTCGAGGTAAAACTGTACCCGGACATGGGCCACATGGGCATCCTTTTCGCCCTTCGCGGCGGCAAGGATGCCGCACCGGTACTGGACGATGTGGTCCGCTTCGTCCAGCAGCGGGTTCACCAGCCGGCGGCGCGCCCTGCCGCTGCCGCTGCCGCTGCCGTTCCCGTGCCCGTTCCCGCAGGGCACTGACGCCACCCGGCCTCAGCGCGCCTTCATGACGTCGCGGCCCTCGACGTTGCCGCCGCGTGCCGCATCCAGCACCTCCGGGTACGGGTAGTTCAACCCCAGCAACTGGCGGATATCCGGACTGGCATCCCTGACGAACGCCGCGGGCAGCGAGGCCGGCAGGTCTTCCATCGGCTTGACGAACTTCGGCAGGTACTGGGTGATGATCGCCGAGCGATCGACGGTGCTTCGATTGGGCATCGCGCAATGCCACACGGCGCCGAAGAAGATCACGGTGTCGCCCGGCTGGCCGAGCATGCGCTCGCAACGTTCGAAGAAGCGATCGTCGTCCTGCGGGTAATGCAGGTCACGCTGCGACCCCGGCACGTAGGCTGTCGCACCCGTTTCCTCGGTGAAGGGGTCGAGCATGATGGTCGCCTGCGCGTTGAGCGGAAAGCGCGAATGGATGCGCGCCGGATGCGTCTGCGGCGAGTGGAAATCCCAGTAGGGGTAATCGATGTGTGGCTCCTGCCCCGGACCGCCCGGAAGGATACGATTGGCGGCGATCGATCCCATGATGAACTCACTGCCGATGAAGGCGCGCATCACCTGCATGATCACCGGATGCGCGGCCATCCGCGAGAACACCTCGCCCTTGGCCAGCAGGTTCCAGACGCGGCGCTGCAGGTTGAGCCGACCGGCCCGCTCCGCATCGCCCTGGAAGTGCGTGACCTTGCCGCCACGCTCGTCGGCGTCGGACTCACGCATGACGATAGCCCGCGCCTCAGCGATCTCCGCCGGCGTAAACAGACCGCGCAAGGTGATCGCACCGGCACCATCCAGCAACTCGTTGACGATGAATCCGGTGTCGAGCGTGTCTTCAGTAAAGACACGAAGTTCGACCGCAGGACGGCGGGCAGTTTGGGCGGAGGCATTCATGGCAACTCCTGCGCGGGGCGCGTTGGCGTGTCGACCGTTTCAGGCGGCTCGGGCACTACGCTAGGCCGAATTGCAAGCGCTTGCAAACCGCACTGCAGCATCCGTAGAGTCGACACTCCCCCTCTCCGGAAAACCACGCGATGAGCGAGCTGAGGATCGGCCTGATCGGCGCGGGATACATGGGCAAGGCCCACACGCTGGCGCTGCACGGCGTGGCGGCGACGTTCGACACACCGCTGCGCCCCGTGTGCGAGATGCTTGCCACCTCCACCGCCGACGGTGCCGCATCGCATGCCCAACGCTGGGGATGGCGTCGTTCGACAGGACACTGGCGTGAACTCGTCAACGACCCGGCCGTGGATGCCGTGATCGTCGCCACCCCGCCGCGCACTCACCTCGACATGGTGATGGCCTGCGTGGCCGCGGGCAAACCGGTGTTCTGTGAAAAACCGCTCGGTGCGAACGTGCGCGAATCAC
Organism: Luteibacter sp. ME-Dv--P-043b; assembly: GCF_030209605.1. Classification (NCBI taxonomy): domain Bacteria; kingdom Pseudomonadati; phylum Pseudomonadota; class Gammaproteobacteria; order Lysobacterales; family Rhodanobacteraceae; genus Luteibacter; species Luteibacter sp. ME-Dv--P-043b. Next base: position 100,887 of record NZ_JARVRT010000013.1, on the reverse strand, counting down.
TGGCCATGACGGAGGCGGTCGAAGCCGCGGCTATCGCCAACATGGTCGGCTTCAACTACATCCGCACGCCCGCCAGCCAGCTCGCCCGGCAGATCATCGCCTCCGGGGAGATCGGCGAGGTGATCCAGGTGACCGCGGAGCATGTCGAGGATTACCTGCACGACCCTGCCCTGCCCGCCTCCTGGCGCACGCGCATCGCCACGGGCACCGAGGCCGGTGCGCTCGGCGATGTCGCCTCGCACATCGTCAACGCGTGCCTGCGCCTCGTCGGGCCCGTCGCCAGCCTGGTCGCGGATACCCGCATCGTCCAGGCGACACGCGCGGGCGACACGGGACCGGAGCCCGTGGAGAACGACGACCTCGGCCAGATGCTGCTGCGCTTCGTCAACGGCGCCACCGGCAGCCTCAGTTTCAGCCGCATGGCCGCCGGCCGAAAGATGGGCTACACCTACCGCATCACCGGCACCCGCGGTGCCCTTGCCTTCGACCAGGAAGACCAGAACGCCCTGTGGCTTTACGACGCCAGCCGCGAGCCTGCGCGACGCGGCTTCCAGAAGCTGCTGATGGGCCCCGTGCATCCCGACTACCTGGCTTTCAACCAGGGCACCGGCCACGGCACCGGCTACAACGAGCAGATCGTGATCGAGGCACGCGACTTCCTGCAGGCTGTGGCCACCGGCACGCCGGTCTGGCCGACCTTCCGCGACGGTTACGCGGTGGACCGGGTGATCGACGCGGCGCTGGTATCGAACCGCGAGCGCCGCTGGGTCGATGTAGGCTAGCGCTCGCGCAGGCTTCGGCGCAGCACCAGTTCGCAGGGAAACAGCCTGCTGCGCGGCACCGTGTCGGCATCGTCCATCCAGGCCACGATGCGCTCGATGGCGTGCAGCACCATCGGGCGAATGGGCTGACGCACGGTGGTCAGCGCATAGGACGCCCACGCTGCCAGCGGCATGTCGTCGAAGCCGACGATGCTGATGTCATCCGGCACAGCCAGACCGCGCTCACGGCAGGCGTCGATCGCCCCGAGCGCCAGGACGTCGTCGGCGCAGAACACGCCGTCGATGGCGGCATCGCTGTCGAGCAGCGCATGCATCGCCCGCTGGCCGTGCTCGTGCGTGTAGTTGCCCGCGTGGACGGTGTGTCGCAGGGAACGCCCGGCCGCGGCAGCGAAGCCGGTGCTGCGATCGATGGTCGACGCGTCGTGGGCGGAGCCGCCGAGGAAGGCCAGCCGACGCAGGCCACGCTGGCGCATCGCCTCGGCCACCAGGCGTCCACCGGCCACGTTGTCCACCGTCACCACCGGCACGGGCGACGAACGCCCCGGGCGGCCGAACACGTGCATGACCGGCAGGCCCGCCTGGCGACAGGATGCCGCGAAGCCCGCCGGCGGTGCCGACGTGGCGATCAGCACGGCGTCGACGTTGTACTGCCGCACCATGTCGATGGCCGCCTGGCCGTCGTCGTCCTCGCCCAGGTTCGCCAGCAGGGGCCGAAGACCTCGCGCCTGCAACTCCCGCGTGAACAGGTCGAAGACCTCCATGAAGGTCGGGTTGCCGAAGTGGTTGGACACCAGCCCGATCAGCTTCGTCCGCCCCGTCATCAGGCTGCGCGCCAGATGGTTCGGCCGGTATCCCAGGCGATCCGCCGCCTCGGTCACACGCTGCCGTGTTTTCGCCGAGACGCTGGCGCCGACGGTAAACGTACGCGACACCGCGGACATGGACACACCCGCCGCCTCTGCGACATCGCGGGCGGTGGCGGTGGCAACGCGCGGCGGCGTGGATGGTCTGGATGACATGGGGCAAGGTTAGCGCAAGGGGCGGACGGCCGGGCTAAGTTGATGCACGTACCTGGATTGCACGATCCGATATCTCCGGCTGGAGGGATGACAAGAGCGAAAAGGCTCTTCGCGTATGACGGAGTATCTCCCGAAGCCAATGCCAAAGCCTGAGTCGCTGGCATGGCGCGGCGACGAGGCGCCGGGTGGTCACACTCTGCGCTCGAGCAGCGGCCGCAAGCGGCCGAACTCGCTCAGAGCGTAACCACCCGCCACCTCTGCGACGACAGAGGCAGGCGGGGATGGAGAGCAAAACGTCGGCCCTCGTCATATCGTCGAGATAAGTAACAGTCTTCGTATCCGTTTTTCCTGACTTGAATACGCAACAGAATCAGCGAGGCGCGGACGGATCCATTCGGTACAAGGGAGGGACCACAACGTGGACCCGTATCTTCCATCAGGCCACTACCGAGATATGGACCGAACGATCTTCCATGATTCGCATGCGCTCGGCGAGTCCTTCGTACCAGGCAGCCAAGGCCGGATAGCCATTGTTTCGATCGAATTCGGCGATCGCCTTGATGTTTGAAGAAAAATCGATAGGTACATCCGGTTGATCTGCATACCACTCACCCGGAATGGAATTGAACATAGACGTGGCGTCATCAGGATCGATCTTGTCTTGCGCGATCATGTCGTCAAGATAGGCCTGCAGTTGCCGTGGCGTTATATATGAAAAATCGATCCGTTGTGTCGAACGCGCACTCGACTCCGATTGATCGACAGCAGCGGCACGACTCACCGATGCCTTCATAGTCGCTTCTCCTGGAAGGAGTTGATTGGTCTTCATTGAAGATATTTCCACGATTCGCTTCTCCAGAAAGGTAGACAACGAAAGCAGATCAGCATGTCAAGCAACAGATGCGGGACACATGTCGCGGAAGAAACCTACGTGATGCAAAGGAGTCAAGGTTGGGCACAAGAGCGAAGTGCATTGGCTTACACCAGCAATCACTTGCGGCTGATATCGCCAAAAGCGGTGTAGCCGCACCATCGGCCTCGACCGACCTAGTCGTTCATGAAGAACTTCAATGAAAACATTTCTAATCGCAGCAAGCCTGCTCGTCGTGTCACCTGTGCAAGCAAGGCTTCTGAGCAACAACCTAAACAATGCTTACGTCTACTCGGTGACATCTTCCAAGGGCGGAACCGAGCTTGTTAAAGATCGATTGGCAACAGCACGTGACCACGGCGGCGCATGGATGCAGATCACTACGGACGACGTAGGCTACGGTCACAACGCGCAAGCCCGTTTGCTAGGCACTCCTCTGCGTGATATCCGCAGTGAGGCGCTGTGCAACGTCAACGGACAACCCCGGCCCTGTCACGGCCGCGGCACCGTCATAGGCTATCGCCGCACCTGGGATGCCAGCGGTCGCGAGGGCGGCAACTTCCAGTACATGGTGATTCCTAACGGCGTGGGCGGTCCGGTGCGCATCGACTTCCAGATCCGCTGATCCCCGAAGGATTCTCCCCCGATTACCGCAGAAGATATGTCGGGCCGCGAAAGTGACACTCGCTGCATCGCCAAAAACGGAGTCTCCCGTGTGGAACCGCCCAAGGTCGCCCACGCTTTGCTCTACGCACACGCTACCTCTGTCGTCGCAGAGGCGCTGGGTGGTTACGCTCTGAGCGAGTTCGGCCACTTGTGGCCGCTGCTCGAGCGCAGAGTGTGACCACCCGGCGCCTCGTCGCCGCACCATGCGAGCGACCGCAGCTCTGGCTTCGGGACAGTCCACACTTACACGCAAAGAACAAAAAAGGCCGGGCGATTTCTCGCCCGGCCTTTGACCGCAACCTACATCAGTTGACGATCAGCGCGTAATCGTCTTCGGGTCCTGCTTGGCCTTCAGCGCCGCGCACAGCAGCGTCTGTTCGCTGGTCTGCGCGAGACCACGATCGGCGCCACTGACCTGGCCAAGGCGGGGCTTGAAGAACGCATCCATGCGATCGGCTTCCGCCTTGGAGCAGCTGCCACCGGCCGCCATTGCCGGCAGCTGGCCACCGGCAAAGCTGCCGGTACGCGCCACGATCTTGTCGTAGTTCGCGGTGAACCACGTCCACAGGTCGTTACGCGTGGCTTCCGTGGCACGACCGCCACGCAGCACCGCCGCCATCTCGCCGACCTTTACATCCTTGCCCAGGGCGAAGTCGCGTGCCTTGTTGGCCAGCGCCGCATCCTTGGTGGAGGCAAGCGCGGAAAGCATCGCGTTGCGCTTGGCCGGATCGGAAGTCTTGGGGATCTCCGCGATCAGCGCATCGACGGCCGGCGCGCCACGTTCCTGCACCGCCACGCCCAGCGCATCGGCCAGCAGGTCAGGATCAGCCGCGTCGAGGTCGAGGTGGCCATCCTTCGTCTGCAGTGCGGCATCGCCCTGCTTGAGCATCTCCGCGCGTACCGAGGGCTCGGCGATGTCGTCGTCGCCCAGGAAACCCACCAGCGCCGTGCGGGTCAGCGTGTCGTTGTCCGCCTCACCGACCTTCTTGCGGAAGCCGAGGCCCTTCAGCTTCGGCAGGTAGGCATCGACGGCCCACTGGCGCAGGTGGCTCTTCTGCGCATCGGTGACGGCTTCGTGGTTGAGGATCCAGTCGAAGGTCATCAGCGGGGCGGTGAACACCTCGCGGGTCTTCGAGGCTGTCAACGGCTTCATCGCGGCAAGCACGTCGCCGGCATCGATGTCGCCGTGCTGGAACGCCGCGCGCACGGCATCGGCGTACGCCAGCTGCTCGGCATCGCTGAGCGTACCCACCACCTTGGCCAACGCCGCGAGGTCACCCTTGCCCTGCGCGAAGCGGTAGTAGCCGCGACCGTCGGCATTGGGCATCACCCAGGTGTTCTTCGCCGCGCCGTCGAGCACCATCGTGCCGGTGGCCTGGTCGAGCAGCTGGCACGCGACCTTGCTGGCTCCCGCGCCGGTACCGTAACGCACGCACATGGGCACGCCCCACACGCGGCTGGCGTCCCCCGTGCTGCCCAGCGGCAGGTAGCGACTCTGCGTCAGGTGCAGCACCGTCTTGCCACCTTCGGTCTTCACCTCGGTGGTGACATACGGCACGCCCGACTGGTCGAGGAAGCTGCGGAACGCCTTCTTGAAGGCATCGCCCTGGCCCGCGGCCTCGGCGATCGCGTCGATCAGGTCGTCGGCCGTGGCATTGGCGAACTTGTGCTTCTGGATGTACGCGCGCATGCCTTTCTGGAAAACCGGCTCGCTGACGTAGCCTTCGAACATACCTAAGACGGCGGCGCCCTTCTGGTAAGTGATGCCGTCGAACGCGGTCTCGATGTCGCCGTTACCGGTGATCGGCTGGCGGATCTTGCGGGCGCTCACGAGGCTGTCGTTGTTCATGGCGCCCTGGGCACCGCGGACGCGATCCAGGTCGGCACGGTATTCCGGATGCACCTTGCTGGTGACCTTCTGCTGCATCCAGGTGGCGAACGCCTCGTTGAGCCACAGGTCGTCCCACCAGGCCATCGTCACGGTGTCGCCGGTCCACTGGTGGGCCAGCTCGTGCGCGTTGACGTTGAACGAGCCGCGTACATACTGGGCGGCGGAATCCGGATCGATGAGCAGCAGCCAGTCGCGGAAGGTGACCAGGCCGGCGTTCTCCATCGCACCCGCGCTGAAGTCCGGCGCGGCGAGCAGGTCGAGCTTGTCATACGGGTAGCCGAAGCCGTAATAGTCCTCGAGCGTGTGGATGATGGCGTTGGTCTCACCCAGCACGTGTTGCATGCGATGGCCCTCGCCCTTGGCGGCGATGCCGCGCAGCGGCGTGGCGGTGGGGCGGTAGGCGGTCGGGCTGATGTCCGGGCCCTTCACCACGTCCCACGGGCCCACGGCGAACGCGACCAGGTAGGTGGGCAGCGGCTTGGTGGTGGAGAAGGTGAGGGTTTTCCAACCGGCGGCGGCTTTCTCTTCCTTGACCTGCGCGGTATTGGCCACGCCCTGGTCGTCGGACGGGATGGTCAGGCTGAGGTCGAACGGCACCTTGAACGACGGCTCGTCGAAGCCGGGGAACGCGTAGCGCGCCGACACCGGCTCCATCTGGGTCATGGCGTAGGGCACGCCCTCGTGGGACACCTTGTACAGGCCCTGCAGCTGCTTGTTCAGTGGCGCGGTGAACGCGATGGCGACGGTGATCTCGCCCTGCAGCTTCGCGCCGAGCTCGACCTTCGCCACGCCTTCCTTCTCGGCGGCGACGGTGTACTTGCCGGTGTGCGTCTTGCCGGCGGCATCGGTCACGGTGACCTTGGAGACCTTAAGGTCCTTGCCGTGCAGCCAGATGAAATCGGACGGCTGCGCCAGCTTGATCCGGATGGTCGAGGAGCCGGAATAGTCTTCCTGCCTGGGATCGACCTTGAACGCGAGCTTGTAGCTTTCCGGCTGGGCCCAGGCCGGCAGGTGGCCGAGCGGCGGCGCGGCGTCCGTGCCGGCGGCGAGCGCTGCGCCACAGCAGGTGGCGAGCGCGGTGAGAACGAGAGGACGGACGAAACGACGCATGATGGGTGGGACTCCCCTTTGGGTAATCCCCCATCCTGCAAACAGGGTGACTTTTGACACAGTGCCAGAAGGCACCCTTTTGTCGTTGCGGTGCGGCATGAAACAGGAGCATCGCCTACATCGTGGCGAGGCAACCTTGGTAAAGCATCGCCCACATCGTGGGCTCCTACATGGCTTGATTAACCGGCCGCTTCGGCTTGCTCGAGGACGACGCCGACGGCGTGGATCACCGAGGCGATGCGTACGGCGCTCTGGATGGCCTGGACGGAAATACCGCCATCGCGCAGCACTTTGTCGTGCGAATCGATGCACATGCCACAGCCGTTGACCGCGGAGACGGCCAGGGAGACCAGTTCGAAATCGTTCTTGGCATCGCCCTTGTAGGCGCCGATGACGTTCATGCGCAGCTTGGCGGGGATGCTGGCGTATTCCGGGTGGCTCACCAGGTGCTGGAAGCGGTAGTAGATGTTGTTCATGCCCATGATCGCTGCCGAGCCCTTGGCGGCGGTCACCTGCTCGGCCGAGGCATGCTCCGCGGCGAAGGCGGCGATGGCCTGGGTCAGCGGCTTGTAGCGGGTGGAATAGGCGGCACCGAGGGCCACCATGGCGATCTGGGCAAGGTTCAGGCCCGGGGCACCCGCTTCGCTCAGGACCGTATCGAGGTTGAGCTTGAGGTCCTTGGCATAGTCGGGAATCTGGCTACGAAGATCGGCGACGCTCATGGGATGCACCTTGTGTCTTTGGAAAGAGGGGAAAGGAGGGCGCGGACGACCGCGGCACGCACGGTGCCGGTTCGCGCGAAGGGCGCGGATCGTGTCCGGGATACCTTGAAAAACGGGCGGCGAAGCGAACTTCGCCGCCCGTGGGGCTGCCCGCGCCACGCGGGGGGAGGGAGCGGAGCGGCGCGGGACTTACAACCGCTGGTGCATCAGGCGACCTTGAGGGTCTCTTCGCCCGACTTCCAGTTGCAGGCGCACAGTTCGTCGGTCTGCAGGGCGTCCAGCACGCGGAGCACTTCGTCCGGGTTGCGGCCGACCGAACCGGCCGTGACGTAGGCGAACTGGATCTCGTTGTTCGGATCGACCAGGAACGTGGCGCGCTGGGCAACGCCATCGGCCGTGAGGATACCGAGCGCCGAGGTCAGGTCCTTCTTGATGTCCGCCAGCATCGGGAACGAGAGGTCCTTGAGGTCGGCGTGGTCCATGCGCCAGGCGCGGTGGACGAACTCGGAGTCGGTCGAGGCGGCCAGGATCTGGCAGTCGCGATCGGCGAACTTCTCGTTGAGGTCGCTGAAGCCCTTGATCTCGGTCGGGCAGACGAAGGTGAAGTCCTTCGGGTAGAAGAACACCAGCTTCCACTTACCTTCGTACGACTTGTCGGTAATGGTCGTGAACGCGTCTTCGATCTTGTTGGCCAGGGGGCCACCGTTCACGGCCAGCAGGTTGAATTCCGGGAATTTATCGCCGATGGTCAGCATGTTTTCGACTCTCCGTTACGGGTTGTTGGTTTCGTTGCGCGCTTGGTGACGCGACTGAATACCAAGGTTAGCCCGCTGCGGCGATTATCTCAAATCGATTGTAGGCATCAGTGTGATAGGCTGCATCTATTGATCTGCCTCGAGCCGCCGCCATGAACCTGCGTGACCTGCAGTACCTCGTCGCCCTTGCGGAACACCGCCACTTCGGTCGCGCCGCCGAGGCCAGCTTCGTCAGCCAGCCCACGCTGTCCACCCAGATCCGCAAACTGGAAGACGAGCTGGGTGTCGCGCTGGTAGAGCGCACGCCGCGAAAGGTGCTGCTGACCGAAACCGGCGGAGAAATCGCACGGCGCGCCCGTGGGGTGCTGTCGCAGATCGACGAGATCAAGGCGATCGCCCAGCGCACGCGCGATCCTGAGTCGGGCACGATCCGCCTGGGCATCTTCCCCACGCTGGGGCCTTACCTGCTGCCACACGTGGTGCCGCCGCTGCGGGCGCGTTTCCCCCGCCTCGAGCTGTTGCTGCGCGAGGAGAAGACCGAGCAGGTGCTGCACATGCTGCGCGAGGGCACCCTGGATGCCGGCATCCTCGCCCTGCCCGTCCACGACGATTCGCTGCACGTGGAATTCCTGTTCGAGGAGCCGTTCGTCCTTGCCGTGCCCAGCGGACACCCCCTCGCGGGCCACGCGCCGCTGCGCATGGATGACCTTTCGGACCAGAACCTGCTGTTGCTCGAGGACGGGCACTGCCTGCGCGACCAGGCACTGGAGGTCTGCCACATGGCCGGCGCCGGCGAGAAGACCGGATTCCGGGCGACCAGCCTGGAAACCCTGCGCCAGATGGTGTCGGCCAACGTGGGCATCACGCTGTTGCCTGCCCTGGCCGTGCAGGCCCCGGTAGCCCAGTCGCCCAATGTGGACCTGATCGCCTTCGCCGCGCCGGCACCCAGCCGCCGGATTGCCATGCTGTGGCGCAAGAGTTCCGCCATGACGCCGTTTTTCGAGGCGCTTGCGGCCATCGTCCGCGACCTGCCCGCCGCCCTGTTCGATCCACGGGGAACCGCGCCACGTCAACCAGAAAGGGTTTCGGGCGTTGGCCCCTCATCATCCTACTGACGGTTCTCGCGGCATGCGCTTCTGGCTGGTCCTCCTGCTCATCCTGTGTGGCTGGGGCGGTTACGCCTGGTGGCAGCACCATCCGGTGCACGACGCGCCCGGCGTCCTCGCGGGCGACACTCCCGACCAGGAGGACCTCGGCCCGGGCACGGTGCTCAACCGCGGGCACTACACGCTGGCGCCCCGCGCGAAGTTCGCCATGACCGGCCGCGTGCTGTCACGCGAGGACTACCAGCTGGACGACCTGGCGCCGATCGCCCCGACGGACCTCGCGCTGGGCTGGGGGCGCATGTCGGACACCGCGGTGCTGGACAAGATTCGCATCTCCCAGTCCAACCGCTTCTACTTCTGGTACACGGACCACTTCCCGATACCCCGCAAGGAGATCGAGGACTCCAGCGCCAACATGCACATGATTCCCGCCAACGACAACGCGGCGCGCGAGCTGCGCCACGTGCGCCCGGGCGACGTGGTCCACTTCGACGGCTTCCTGGTGGACGTGCGGCGCGACGATGGCTGGCAGTGGAAGACATCGCTGACGCGCGAGGACACGGGTGCCGGCGGGTGCGAGATCGTGCTCGTGGAGGACCTGCGCGAGGAGGGCCCACCCCGACACTGAGGCGTCAGGACCCGACCAGGGCGTACAGGGGCGCGTCACCGGACCACCGAGACCGCCCGTTCAGTCCCGCCAGTTCCAGCACCACGCTACCGCCGCAGACCTCGGCCCCCAGTCGCTCCACGAGCCGACGCGCGGCTTCCAGCGTGCCGCCGGTAGCCAGCACGTCGTCCACCACGATGACCTTCTCTCCCGGTGCGATGGCGTGCGCCCCGATTTCCAGGCGATCCAGGCCGTACTCCAGGCCGTAGTCGAGCCCGACCACGGGCGGCGGCAACTTGCCGGCCTTGCGGACAGGCACGAAGCCGGCGTCCAGCGCCCGGGCCATGGCGGCGCCGAAGATGAAACCGCGCGACTCGATACCGCACACGGCACCGATGCCCTTGCCGAGCCAGGGTGAGCACAAGGCGTCGATGCAGGCGGCAAAGGCCGCCGCATCGGCCAGGAGCGGGGTGATGTCCTTGAACATGATGCCCGGACGAGGAAAGTCGGGAACGTCCCGGACGAGATCGGATAGGGGCGACATGCCGCCAAGCTAACCCGCGTCCGCGCCGGCGGCAAGCGTGTCGCGCCCAAGGAAGGTAAACTTCCGCGTTTGCCGCGCCCTACCTGCCGAGTCCAAGCGATGTCGACCGAAACGCCCGTCCTGCCGCAGAACTTCATCCGCCAGATCGTCCGCGACGACCTCGCCGCCGGCAAGCACGCGACCATCCGCACGCGCTTTCCGCCCGAGCCCAACGGCTACCTGCACCTGGGCCACGCCAAGTCGATCTGCCTGAACTTCGGGCTGGCGACCGACTACGCCGGCGTGTGCAACCTGCGCTTCGACGACACCAACCCCTCGAAGGAGGACGTGGAATACGTCGAGGCCATCCAGCGCGACGTCACCTGGCTGGGCTTCGACTGGGCGGAACTACGCCACGCCTCGGATTACTTCGAGGTGTTCTACCGTTCGGCACTGAAGCTGATCCGCAAGGGCGTGGCCTATGTGGACGATCTTTCTGCGGAGGAAGTGCGCGAGTACCGCGGCACGCTGACCGAACCGGGCCGCAACTCGCCCTTCCGCGACCGCTCCATCGAGGAAAACCTCGACCTCTTCCAGCGCATGCGCGCCGGTGAATTCGCCGACGGCAGCAAGACGCTGCGCGCGAAGATCGACATGGCCTCGGGCAACATCAACCTGCGCGACCCGGCGCTCTACCGCGTACGCAAGGTGCACCACCAGAACACCGGCGACGCCTGGCCGATCTACCCGATGTACGACTTCGCGCACTCGCTGTCCGATGCGCTGGAAGGCATCACGCATTCGCTGTGCACCCTGGAGTTCGAAGACCACCGGCCCCTGTACGACTGGTGCGTGGACCACGTGGACCTCGCGAACGATCCGGCCCTGTGGGCATCGCTGGCCGCCGCCGGCGTGCCGACCACACCCAGCAAGCCACGCCAGATCGAGTTCTCCCGCGGCAACCTCAACTACACCGTGATGAGCAAGCGCAAGCTGATCACGCTGGTCACCGAGCGCCTGGTGGACGGCTGGGACGATCCCCGCCTGCCGACCATCGCCGGCGTCCGCCGTCGCGGCTTCACCCCCGCGGGCATCCGCCTGTTCTGGGAACGCATCGGCGTCAGCAAGCAGAACAGCACCATCGACATGAGCGTGCTGGAAGGCGCCGTGCGCGACGACCTCGACGGCACGGCACCGCGGCGCCTGGCCGTGATCGACCCGGTGAAGCTGGTCATCACCAACCTCGACGCCGCGCACGCCGAGTCGCTCACCTTCCTCAACCATCCGAAGGACGACAGCTTCGGTACCCGCAGCGTGCCGTTCTCGCCTGAACTGTGGATCGAGCGCGACGACTTCGCCGAGGTGCCGCCGAAGGGCTTCCATCGCCTGAAGCCGGAGGGCGAGGTCCGCCTGCGCGGCGTCGGCATCATCCGCTGCGACGCGGTCATCAAGGATGCGGACGGTCAGGTCACCGAGCTGCGTTGCACGCTCGACCTCGCCTCGCGCACCGGCATGCCCGGTGCCGATCGCAAGGTCAAGGGCACCATCCACTGGGTGAGCGCGCGCGATGCCATCCCGGCGGAGATCCGCCTGTACGACCGCCTGTTCGACGTCACCGACCCCGACGACGACAGCGACGGCAAGACCTACAAGGACCACCTCAACCCGGCATCGCGGCGCATCGTCCGCGGCTATGTCGAACCCGCGGCCGCTGCGGCATCCGCGGAGGAGCGCGTGCAGTTCGAGCGGTTGGGGTATTTCGTGGCCGACATGCACGACCACGCGGCCGACGCGCCGGTGTTCAACCGCATCGTCACCCTGCGCGATTCCTGGGCGAAGCAGGCCTGATGCTGTACGCACAGGTTCATCTCACCCTGCCGGCCTGGGTCCATGAAGCGGTCGATACCGCCGTGCCCTACATCGGCGACGAGGCCAAGGTCGGCCTGGCCATCGACCTGTCCTCGCGCAACGTCGACCTGGCCACGGGCGGGCCGTTCGGTGCCGTGGTGTTCGACGGCGCCGACCGCATCGTCTCGGTCGGCGTCAATCGCGTGGTGCCGCACAGCTGCTCCGTCGCGCATGCCGAGATGATGGCGTACATGACGGCACAGCAACGCCTGCAGCGTTTCCGCCTCAACGAGGACGGCTCGCGCTTCGTGCTGGCCACCAGTTCGCAGCCCTGCTGCCAGTGCTTCGGCGCCACCGTATGGGCGGGTATCGACGAGCTGCTGATCGGCGCCCGCTCCGAGGATGTCGAGGAACTGACCCCGTTCGACGAAGGCCCGCTTCCCGCCGACTGGGTGGGCGAACTGGCGCGGCGCGGCATCGCCGTGCGTCGCGACATCCGCCGCGACGATGCCCGGGAGGTCTTGCGCCGCTACGGTGAATCCGGGGCCGCGTATTGAGCGGCGCACCCGCCCGATGACGCGCTGGCGCGCCGTGCTGCCGCTGGTGCTGCTGATCCTGACCGGTGTCGTCGCGCTGGCCAGCGGCGCCCTGGACCGCTTCCATCCCGAGCATCTGCTTGCCGAGCAGGGCATGCTGCGAGCGGGCATTGCCGCACACCCCGTGCTGTCGCGGGCGACCTACGCGGGCGTGCTGGCCCTGGCGATCGCGACCGGGGTGCCCGGCACCATCGTCATCGTACTGGCCGGGGGACTGCTGTTCGGCATCGTCCAGGGCAGCGCGTTGTCGTCGGCGGCCCTCGTCGCGGGGTCGCTCCTGCTGTATGTCGCCAGCCGCCACGCCTTTCGGGCAGGCGGGCGGGCACCGCCCGAGTTCGCGGCGCGCCTGCGCGACGGCTTCGCCCGCCATCCCGTGCGCTATACCTTTGCCCTGCGCTTCGTTCCCGTGGTGCCCCTGGGGGCGATGACGGTCGCCCTGGCCTGGCTGCGCTGCCCGGTATGGCTGTTCATCGGCGCCACCTGGCTCGGTGGCACGGTATCGCTGGTGATCGAGAGCGCGATCGGCGCGGGACTCGCCTCCACCCTGGGTGGCGTGGCGCCTTTCAGCCTGCTGGATGTCCGCATCCTGCTTCCGCTGTGCGCCTTCGTGGTCGTCAGCCTGCTGCCCCTGGTCGTGCGATCGGTACGCGCACGCCGCCGGCGCGCCTGAGCACGGGCAACTGCGCTAGGCTGTAGCCTCGCGGCGCCAGGCAAGGGGCCGTCGGGGGAATGTCATGCGTGACGTATCGGCGTCGTCAGGGCTGGAAAGGGTGTGGCGCCGCACGTCGCTCGTGCAGCGCCTGACCTGCGTCGCCCTGGTGCCTACCGCCATCACTGCCGTGCTGCTGGTGACACTGCTGACCAGCCACCAGATGGACAACCTGCACGACATGGGCCGTTCCACGGCGGATGCGATCGCGCAGCAGTCGGCTTCCGTGTCCGGCGACGCCCTGCGCACCGGCGAGCGTCGTGAGATCGCCCGCATCGCGCAGTCCATCGTGCAGTTGCCCCAGGTGTCCCGCGTGCGCATCAGCGACCGCGACGGCGAGATCCTCGCCGACCGCGTCAACGGCACCGCCGGCGACGACGATACGCTCACCGTCGCCCGCGAGGTACTCGATCCGCTGACCCACCGCGTGGTGGGCTCGGTCACGGTGGACGTCAGCATCGAGGACGCCATCGAGGCGCAGCGGGTCGCCATGCACAACGCCCTGCTATGGCTGGCGCTGAGCCTGTTCATCGCGGCCATGATCGGGTGGTCGGCGGCACGCTGGCTCAGCGCACCCCTGCGCAACCTGGCCATCGCCGTGCGCCAGCTCGGCCTGGGCGACCGTACCGTGGTGGTGCCGGTGACCGACGATACCGAGATCGGCGATCTGCAACGCGGCTTCAACGGCGCCGCATCCAAACTGCTGCATGCGCAGATCGGGATGGAGCGTGAGATCGCCGCCGCCACCGAGGAGCTGGCTCGCAAGAACGCCGCGCTGGAAGCGGCCAGCGTCGCCAAGGCCCGTTTCCTCGCCGCTGCCTCGCACGACCTGCGCCAGCCGCTGTACGCCCTGACGTTGTTTTCGTCGGGCCTGGCCGTGGACGAGTTCGACCCGCTCCGACTCAACCGTATCGCGCACATCCAGGAATGCGTCGAGGCGCTGGATCACCTGTTCAGCGAACTGCTGGACCTGTCCCGTCTGGAGACGGGCGCCATGCCGGCCACCCTCCGCGACGTGGCGCTCGACGAGGTGTTCGAGGAAGTGAGCGTCAACTTTCGCATGGTCGCCGAGCAACACGACCTGCGCCTGATCGTCCGCACCACGGGACTGTGGGTGCACTGCGACCGCACCATGCTGGCCCGCATACTCAACAACCTGGTCAGCAACGCCCTTCGCTACACGCGCTGCGGCGGCGTACTGGTGGGCGCCCGAAAACGGCTGGACGGCCGGGTGCGGATCGACGTGTGGGATACCGGCATCGGCATCGGCGACGACCACCTTCGCCATATCTTCGACGAGTTCTACCGCGTGGAGAGCGGCCCGGAAGCCGGTCGCCCCGAGAGCACCCGGCGTGGCCTCGGGCTGGGCCTGTCGACCGTGCAGCGGCTGGCCGGGTTGCTGGGCAGCACGGCATCGGTTCGGTCGCGCCCCGGCAAGGGCAGCGTGTTCTCGCTGACCCTGCCGGAAACACGCCCGGGCATCGTCGAGTTCCGCCAGCCACCAACGCAGGCACCGGCGGCGACACGCGACGTCGCCGGCATGCGGGTACTGGTCATCGACGACGAGCCTTCCATCCTGGCCGGCATCAGTTTTCTCCTTGGCAGCTGGGGCTGCGAGGTGATGACTGCCGCAGATGCGCAGCAGGCCATGGAGGCCGTGCACCAGTGGATGCAGCCACCCGACATCGTGATTTCCGACCTGCGCCTGCGCGAAGGCACCGGCCTGGACGTGATCGCGCTGCTGGATCGCTACTACCGGCGACGTCCGGGCGATCCGCCGCCTTTCGCACGCGTGCTCATCACCGGCGAGACGCGCGTGGACTTCCTGCAGAGCGTAGATACGGCAACAACGCGCGTCCTGTTCAAGCCCGTGTCCCCGGATCGGCTTCATGAAGTCATGGTTTCCGCCTGGGCTGCCCATCATGCGCCGGCATGAGCCGTATGGCCGGCTTGCCGACGGCCATCGACAGGGCTATGTTCGCAGGAACGGGGAAGCCTGCGACCATGCAGGCGGAGGAGCGGTATGCACGTACTGATCGCGGACGATCACCGACTCATCATCGAGGGAGTGAAGCTCAAGCTGCGCGAGCTGGGTGACCACGTCACCTTCGTCGAGGCCCAGACGGTGGCGCAGCTGCAGAAACATCTCAGCGACGGACCACTGCCGGACATTGCCCTGATCGACATGGCCATGCCGGGCGCCGAAGGCGTCGAACACATCAGGCACGCCGTGGCGGCCATGCGTGAGGCCGAAGACGAAACCGGCATAGCGCGCATGCGTCCCGTCGTCGTGTTGTCCGGCACCGAGGATTCGTCATCGATCCGGCATGTCCTGGAGCTTGGCGTGCAGGGTTATATCCCGAAGTCATCGCCACCCGACGTCATCCTCAATGCCGTCCGGCTGATCGTGGGCGGCGGCATCTATGTGCCGCCCGAAGCCATGAAAGCCGAAGCCCCCGACGCGGTGCACGCTTTTTCCGTGCCGCGTGCCGCAAGCGACGGGCTGGCGCTGAAGGATCGCCTGGCCAGCATCCTTACCGATCGGCAGCGTGACGTGCTCAAGCTGCTGGCCCTGGGCCGGCCGAACAAGCTGATTGCGCGCGAACTGAAGATCAGCGAAGGCACGGTCAAGATCCACCTGGCGGCGATCTTCCGCGCGCTGCATGTCCGCAACCGGCTGGAAGCCCTTGTCGCCGCGCAGCACCTGGGCGACATGAACGACCTGAGCAACGACGTGTCGACCCACTCGTGATGCCTCCTGGCCGGAAGGCCTAGGCCAAACGGCCTGGGGCGGTCTGTCCGGCGAAACGTCACAGGCGTATCGTGGCGGGGTTGACGGACATGGGCCGAGGTACGAAGCGTGGCGAGCATCAACTGGGCGGACGCGGCGCCGACGGTAGCCTTCCTCGGCGTGTTCGCCGGAGCGATCGGCCTGCCAGTGCCCGCCATGCCAACCCTTATCGTGGTCGGCAGCACCCTGGTCGCTTCGCACGATCCCCTGCTGGTCGTCGCCACGTTCGTGGCCGCACTGGCCGGCGCTTTCCTGGGTGACGTGGCCTGGTTCCTCACCGGGCGGCACTTCGGATACCGCGTACTGGACGGCTTGTGCCGCGTGTCGCTCTCGCCGGACACCTGCGTGCGGCGCGCCAGCGGTTTCTTCGAAAAGCGCGGGGTCAAGCTGCTGCTGATCTCGCGCTTCGTCCCGGGGCTGTCGCTGGTCACCATTCCCATCGCCGGCGCGGGCGACACGCGCTTCGTCCGCTTCACGCTATACGACCTGCTCGGCGCTTCGCTGTGGATCGCCGTGGGCCTGTCGGTCGGCATGCTTTGCTATCGGCAGATCGACGCGGTGCTGGTCGCCCTGCGCGAGTTCGGCATCGGGCTGGCCGCGGTGGCCGTGGCCGTCATGGCGCTGTGGATCGGCTTCCGCTATGCGCGGCGGATGCTGCTCCTGCGACAGATGCGGCGGTCGCGCATCTCCGTCGACGAGTTGTCGCTCCTGCTGGCCAGCGATCCCGGTGCACTGATCGTGGACGTGCGCACGGCGATCAGCCGGCGCGATGATCCGTTCGTGATTCCGGGCTCGCGGATGTTCGATTTCGCCACGGCGGATGCGGACATCGCCACCCTGCCAAAGCACAGCGCGGTGGTGATCTACTGCTCGTGTCCGAACGAAGTATCGGCGGCGAAGGTGGCCGAACGGCTCGTCAAGCTGGGTTTCCGCAACGTGCGCCCCCTGACCGGCGGCATCGGCGCCTGGCGCGCCGCGGGACGCGAGGTGCAGGCGCTCGTCGCCACCACCTGAACCGACCCACCTCGCGGGTTGTGCGGTCACGGCCGGATCACTAAACTAGTCGGCTTGCCGCGTATGGGTCGTTAGCTCAGTTGGTAGAGCAGCGGACTTTTAATCCGTAGGTCGCCGGTTCGAATCCGGCACGACCCACCATACGCGTCAGCGACTTACCGAAAGCGGCGCGCTCCGCGTTTCGTGTCCCTATTGCTGAATCCAACGTTGGCGCGCCGGGTCACCCAGACCGCAATAAATCTGCAGGACAGCGCTTCCATTGGTGTCGAGACAGTACCCAGTGGAAACATTACGCATGGACCAGCCCAGGCGATCCTGCGTCAAAACCCACCGTTGCGCGTTTCCGCCGTTGCAGGCCTGTGCCGTGACCGACGGGCTGCTGGGGCTGCCACCCTGCAAACAAAGGTCTGACTGCACGTTGCGGATCTCGTCGCCGAGCTGATTCTGCGAGTGGCTCCACATCTGATAGCGGCCGCCATCGCAGATCGAGAGATTTACCTGTCCACCCTCCGTGGCCGTGACGCAACGCGAGGGTGGATTAAGAACGCTGAAATAGGCAACCCACGTAAAGGGGCCGCCAGTGATCATGGCCTGCGCATCCTGCTTATCACTCACTGCCGCCATGGCGGACAGCGAATGTGCAAATGAAACAACAGCCGTCGCAATCAGCAAAACCTTTTTCATGTCCCATGGCCCCATCACATATCGACTCGTGCGAATGACAGAGGTCTAAAGCCCTGCCGTTTTCATGGCGATCGAAATCGACCCATGCCATGCTTCGACCTTACCAGCACTTTTCCACAAGCCTGTTTCGGTTGCCGAAAACGGGCCCTATGTAAAAAACCATGGGCGGACCTCGTGCTCCGCCACCACGTCGCGAAAAACGACGGCCTGTCCTGGCGCCCTGCCGCTCAGTCCCTCGCGCACACACCGGCCACGTCCGTGGTCGGCCAGCGGCTCCTGAAACGATCGCCCGACGCATCCTCATGCGGTACGCGGGCAAAGGAGCATGCACATGCGATACCCGGTCACCATCATCGGCGCGGGACTAGGCGGACTGACGCTGGCCCGCATCCTCCATCGGAACGGCATCTCCGTCACGATCTGCGAAGCCGAACCCTCGGCCGACGCGCGGACGCAGGGGGGACTGCTCGACATCCACGAACGCACGGGCCAACGGGCCCTGCAATCCGCCGGCCTATTCACACGCTTCCTCGACCTCGTCCGCCCCGGCGAGGATGCCAAGCGCGTCGTCGACAGCCATGGCCGGCTGCTGCTCGACCGGCCCGGTGATCGCGCCAACGCGCGGCCCGAGGTAGACCGAGGCGAACTGCGCGCGATGCTCATCGACGCCCTTCCAGCCGACACCATTCGCTGGGGCCACAAGGTAGTGTCCGTCAAACCCTTGGGCCAGGGTCGGCATGAGATCGGCTTCGCCCACGGAGCGACCCTGGTAACCGACCTGCTTGTCGGCGCCGACGGTGCCTGGTCGACCGTGCGCCCGCTGCTGTCGTCGGCACGACCTGCCTACACCGGCACCTGTTTCGTCGAGATGCGGCTGCAACACAGCGACGGCCGGCATCGGGCCAGCGCGAACCTGATCGGTCGGGGCACCCTCATGGCCGTTGCGCCGGGCAAGGGCATCCTCGCCCATCGCAACGCGGATGGCAGCCTGCACACCTACGTGGCGCTGAACCAGCCGGAAGCATGGATCGCATCGATCGATATCGACGACACATCGCACATGCTGGTACGCCTGGCCGAGCATTTCGAAGGATGGGCACCCGCCCTGCGCCATCTCGTCACCCTGAGTGACACGCGACCGGTGCTCAGACCGATCCATGCGCTTCCCATCGAGCATCGCTGGCGTCGTGTTCCCGGTGTGACGCTACTGGGCGACGCGGCCCACCTGATGTCGCCCTTCTCAGGCGAAGGGGCCAACCTTGCTATGGTCGATGGCGCCGAGTTGGCGGGTTGGCTCGTGACGCACGCCGGCCACGTGGACACGGCGCTGTCGGCGTACGAAGACGCGCTGTTTCCGCGCAGTGCGGCCGTGGCGCGCGTGGCGGCGGGTAATCTCATGCGGTTCTTCGGCGATGCCGCACCGCGGAGCGTGGTCGAGCTGTTCGCGCCGCCCGCCCCTGCTGACTAAAGCGTTTTTCCGCATCAAGCGTAATGCGTGGGGTCCGGCACGCCGGCCTTGGCGAATCCTTCCGCGCGCAGCCGGCAGGCATCGCAGTGCCCGCAGGCGCGACCCTGCGCATCGGCCTGGTAGCAGCTGACCGTGGCCGAGAAATCCACGCCCAGGCGCATGCCTTCGCGGACGATGTCGCCCTTGCCCATCTCCATCAGCGGGGCATGGATGCGGATGCCCGCGCCTTCCACACCGGCCTTGGTGGCCACATTCGCCAGGGCCTGGAACGACTCGACGAACGCCGGGCGGCAATCCGGGTAGCCGGAGTAATCCACGGCATTGACGCCACAGAAGATGTCCGACGAGCCCAGCACCTCGGCCCAGCCCAGCGCGATGGACAGCATGATGGTGTTGCGCGCCGGCACGTAGGTCACGGGAATGCCTTCGCCGCCGTCCTCGGGCACATCGATGTCCGCCGTCAGGGCGGAACCGCCGATGCTGCGCAGGTCGATGTGCACCGTCTTGTGCGTCACGGCACCGAGCATGCCGGCCACCCGCGCGGAGGCTTCCAGTTCGGAGCTGTGGCGCTGGCCGTAGGCCACGCTCAGGGCGTACACCTCGAAGCCCTGCTCGCGCGCCATGGCGATGGTGACCGCCGAATCCATGCCGCCGGACACGAGGATCACGGCCTTGCGGGGAGAGGTCGAAGCATTCATGGCAATACCCTTGCAGTCGTATCAGTGGCCGGCAGCGTCGTTCCACAGCAGCTTGTGCAGCTGCAGCTGGAAGCGTACGGGCAGACGTTCGGCGAGGATCCACTCGGCGAGTTCGCGCGGCTGGACGTTGCCCCACACCGGGGAAAACAGCACCATCGCGCGGCGGTCCAGCGCATGCTGGCGGACGATGTCGCGCGACCATTCGAAATCGCCGCGGCTGGCGATGACGAACTTCACCTGGTCGTGCGGCAGCAAGTGGTCGAGGTTGGACCAGAGGTTGCGCGCGCTTTCGCCGGAGTCCGGGGCCTTCAGGTCCATGACCTTGCGGACGCGCGGATCGACATCGGCGACATCGAGCGCGCCGGAGGTTTCCAGGGAAACCTCGTGGCCGGCATCGCACAGCTTGCGCAGGAGGATCTGGCAGCGCTTCTGCGCCAGCGGCTCGCCGCCGGTGACGCAGACATGGCGCGCACCGTAACCGGCCACCTCGGCGACGATGGCATCGATGTCGTGCCACTGGCCGCCGTGGAAGGAATATTCGGTATCGCACCACACGCAGCGCAGCGGGCATCCGGTAAGGCGTACGAATACCGTGGGCCAGCCGATGGCGTCTGCCTCACCCTGCACGGAATGGAATATCTCGGTGATCCGCAGCCGCTCCGCGACGGGCGAAGCCGGCGGGACAGCCGCCGGTAGTACGGTGCTACCGGTCATGGGATCAGTTGGCCGTCTGGCGCTGCAGACGACGCAGGCGTTCCTGTGCGAGGCCCGCAGCCTTGGTGCCCGGATACTTGGTGCCGACCTGCTTCAGCGTGGCGATGGCAGCATCCTGCTGCTTCAGTTCGATCTGGCAATAACCGACCTTGAGCAGGCCGTCGGAGACCTTGTCGCTCTGCGGATACTGCTTGACCAGGCGCTGGAAAGCCTCGATGGCCACGGGATAGTTCATGGTCACGTAGTAGGACTCGCCCAGCCAGTAATAGGCGTTGGGGGCGAGCGGGCTATCCGGGTACTTGACCAGGAAGTCGCGGAAGCCACGCGACGCGGTGACGTAATCGCCCGCGCGCAGCGACTTGAACGCGGCGTCGTAAGCGGCTTGCTGGTCGGCATTGGCCGGCTGGGACGGCGCGCCCGCGGGGGGCGCGGCGGCGGCACTGCCGGCAGCCGCGCCTGCGGCGCCGGCTGCGGCGTTACCTTGCGACGACGTGGCCGGTGGCTGGGCCGCGGCCGGCGGCGTGCCCTGTGCAGCGGCGGGCTGGCCGGCGGGGGCACCACCCTTTTCGATACGACCCAGCCGCGAATCGACATCCGCGTACTGCGCCTTCTGGGAATCCTGGAGTTGCTGGTTCTGGTGCTGGAGCTCTTCGATCTGGCCCTGCAACTGCGAGACCTGCTGCTGCAGATCGTTCACCTGGTTGACCAGGGTGGTCGTGCCGGCCTGGGCCTGCGACTGCTGCTCGAGCCGCGCAACGCGATCGGCGAGACTGAGACGGGTGTCCTGGGCGGTGACGGGCAAAGCAAAAAGCATGGCGGACGCAAGTGCGCCCGCCATGCCAAGCCTGGCCATGTAACTGGTAGCCAGAGTCTTCTTCATCACTTACTTCGCGGTGTAGACGATCTCGACGCGACGGTTCTTGGACCAGCAGTCATCGTTGTGCTCACGGCAGGTCGGCTTCTCTTTGCCGTAGCTGGTGACGTTGACCTGGCCAGCCGAACCACCGGCAGCCTGGATGGCGCTGGACACGGCATTGCCGCGACGCTCGCCGAGGCCCAGGTTGTATTCACGCGTGCCGCGCTCGTCGGTGTTGCCTTCGAGGGTCATGGCCGACTGCGGACGATCCTGCAGGTACTTGGCGTGGCAAGCGATGATCTGCTGGAACTCCGGCTTCACTTCGTTCTTGTCGAAGTCGAAGTAGACGACGCGCTGACGCAGGCAAGCGTCGGTGTCGAGGTCGGACGGCTGGTACTTGCCGTCGTTCATCGGAGCCTGGGTCTGAGCGACCGGCTGCGATTCGGTCGGAGCGACCGGCTTGACCTGCTTCTTGGAGCAAGCGGCCGCGCCCACGCAGAGCAGGGCAGCCAGGGTGACGGTAACAGTCTTATTCATGGGACGTTCCTTAAAACAGTTGAGTTCCGACAGTCGGTTTTCGGTTTCGGGACAGGCACCGCCGGTTGTCCGGCTGTTTTTCTACTTACATCTACGCCGACGGGGCGCTGTCCCGCACCCTGCGTCTTCGCTCCGGCAACCGCCTTGCAGCGATTGCCGGTTAATTGTCGTCCGCAGAAAAGGCGCGGATGCCCGCGCCCCTCCCTGGACGTTACCGATACCACGTTCCCGTAGAAACGTGGCATCAGCGCTGTCGATAGGGTCCCCACGACGGTTCGCGCACGTCGCCGTCCGAAAGGACAAGGCGCTGACGCACGGCACCGTCTGCCGAAACCGCATACAGGACACCACGCGTACCCTGCGATGCAGCGTAAAGCAGCATGCTGGCGTTGGGCGCGAAGCTGGGCGAATCGTCCACGTTACCCGGGGAAACGAAGCGCACCTGCCCGCCCAGACTGCGGTCCATGATGGCGATACGATACACGTTCCCGTTGCCCTGCACCATCGCAATCTGCTTGCCGTCGTAACTGACCGAAGCGCTGGCGTTGAAACCACCCTGGAAGGTGAGACGCGTGGCGGCGCCGCCGGAAGCCGACATCTGGTAGATCTGCGGCTTGCCCGAGCGATCGGAGGTGAACAGGATGCTCTGGCCGTCCGGGGTGAAGGTCGGCTCGGTGTCGATGGCGAAGTTGTTGGTCAGCCGCGTTTCGGTATGGCTGGCCACGTCGATCACGAAGATCTCCGGGTTGCCCACATACGACAGGCTGACGGCCAGCTTGCGACCGTCCGGCGACCAGGCCGGCGCACTGTTGATGCCACGCGGATGCGAGGCGATCAGGCTGCGCGAGCCGGTGGAGATGTTCTGCACGTAGACCGCCGAATTGCCGCTTTCGAACGACACATAGGCGATCTTGCTGCCGTCCGGCGACCAGGCCGGCGAGAGCAGGGATTCACGCGAGCGAGCCACCACCTGCGGATTGAAGCCGTCGGAGTCCGCGACGATCAGCGAGTAGGTAGCGTTGTTACCCACGCCCACGGCCGTGATGTAGGCGATGCGGGTCCAGAAGGCGCCGCGCACGCCGGTGATCTTTTCATAGATCTGGTCGGCGATCTGGTGGGCCACGCCGCGCAGGTCACCGGCGGGCGCGGTGAACGACTGGGCCAGCAGGCTCTGCTGCTTGTTGACGTCCCACAGCTCGTAATCGACCTTGAGGTTGCCGCCACCGGCGTCGCTGATGCGGCCGATGGTGATGAAATCCTGCTTGAGCAGGCGCCACGTGGCGAACTTGATGTCCGCGCCCTGCGACGGGGTTTCGACGATGTCGGCCTTGTCCAGCGAGCGGAACTTGCCCGAGCGGTTGAAATCCGCGCGGATCACGTCGGCCACGTCGGTAGGCAGTGGCGCGCCACCGGCCTGGGCAAACGGCACGACGGCGATCGGAGTGGCCGTCTTCAGGCCGCCCACGATGTCGACGTTCAGCGACTGGGCGGCTGCCGGACCGGCCACGAAGGCAGTCAGGGCAACCAGAAGGAGAGCTAGGCGGGGGAGCATTCTGCGCATGGGCGGATTCATTGCGACCTGGGAAGAGGGGACGGCGACGGCATGTTAACCCGCTGGCGAAAGCCAGCATGACCCGATTATGAACCGCCCCGCCCGGCGCCTGCCGGGCCGGGGCGCGTCACATCATTGCGGCCGGAACGTGAACGTGAGGTTGCGCTGGAACACATCCTCGAAGCCCTGGTACGGCAACGGCTGGGCGCGCAACACGGCGTTCTCGATCGACGCCCGGCCCGCAGCGTCGTACGGGCAGCTGGCGTCCGCCTTCGCACTGAGCACCTGGCCACCCGGGATCTGGGTGATGTGCACCATGCAGGGGGCGTCCGGCATGTTGTCAGGCCGCAGCCAGTTGGGTGTCACGGCGTTCTGGATCGCGGCGATGTACAGGGCCTGCTTGCTGTCGTCCTTGCCGGCCTGGCCGGTCTGGACCTTGTCGGCGTACGGCAGGTTTTCACGACCATCATCCTTTGCGTTGGCGAGGTCCTGCAGCTGCTGTTCGGCCTGCTTCTTCTTGCTGTCGGCCTGCTTGGTCTGCGACTTGGCGGCGTCCAGCTGCTTGAAGATCTCGTCGATCTGCTTCTGCTTTTCCTTTTTCTTCTCTTCCTGCTGCGCATCCAGCTCGGCCTGGCGCTGGCGCTGCTGCTCTTCCTGCAGGCGCTTGGCATCCTCAGCCTTCTGCACGGCGTCGTCGACCACCTTTTCCTGGTCCTTCAGGGCCGGCACCTTCGGCGGCGGCGGCAGGGTCTCGACCTTGGGTTTCTCGGGCTGCGGCGGCGTGGGCGTGGGCTGCGCGGGCGGCGGGGGCACCGTGTTGGGCACCGGCTTGGCGGTGTGCTTCGGCGGCGGCGCTCCCGTGGGGCCGATCAGTGTGGCCTCGATGATCTGGCCGGGCAGCTGGATCGGCGCGGGACACTTCAATGGGTTCCATGCCGCGGGCAAGCCCAGGGCGTCGGCCCACTTTTCGTAGTCCGAGCACGGGATGATCGCGAGGCCGAGGAAGGCCACGATGCCGATGTGCAGGAGCGCGGCGAGGACGACCGCGCGCGGCGTACCGTTACGGTTTTCCATTCTGCGCGCCCGACTCCGGCTGGCTCATCAGGCCGATCTTGGAGACGCCCGCTTCCTGGAGGATCGGGAGGATCTGGTAGACCTTGCCATAGCCCACGCGCTGGTCGCCCGCCACCAGGACCTGAAGCTCGGGGTTGGCATCGTGGAAGGCGGTGATCTTGCTCTTGAACTCGTCCGCGCTGACCGGCTCGCGCTTGGTGCCGTTGGCGGTAAGGTAGATCTGGCCACCCTCGTCGACGGAAACGACGACCGGGTCCTTCTTGTCCTGCAGGGACTTGGCGTTGGTCTGTGGCAGCTGGATATCCACGCCCAGGTTCATCATCGGCGTGGTGACCATGAAGATGATGAGCAGGACGAGCATCACGTCGATGTACGGCACGACGTTGATCTCGGATTTCAGCTTCCGCTTGTGGCGGCGGTGCACGTTACGCGTGGCCATGGCGGGGGCTCAGGCGACGTCGTCGGCGTGGATCTGGCGCTGCAGCACCGAGGAGAACTCTTCCTGGAACACCTCGTAACGCGACGCGACGCGCTCCACCTTGGTGGCGAAGCGGTTGTAGGCCCAGACGGCCGGGATGGCGGCGAACAGGCCCATGGCCGTAGCAATCAGGGCCTCGGAGATGTGCGGGGCCACCACGGAAATAGTGACGTCCTTCATCTCGCCCAGGCCCTGGAAGGCACCCATGATGCCCCAGACGGTACCGAACAGGCCGATATACGGGCTGATCGAGCCGACGTTGGCCAGGAATTCCAGGTTCTGTTCCAGCTTGCCGATCTCGCGGGTGCCGGCCACGCGCATGGCGCGCTCGGAGCTTTCCATGATGCGGTCGGCATCGCCGGCCCGGCGCTGGCGCTGGCGGGCGAATTCACGGAAGCCGGCCTCGAACACGTTCTCGATGCCGCTCTGGCCTTCGCGGTTACCCACCTCACGGAACAGGGCCGCCAGGTCGGCACCGGACCAGAAGCGATCCTCGAAGGTCTCGGCGTTGTCGTGGGCGGTCTTCAGCTGGCTGTACTTGCGGATGATGATGACCCACGACAGGAACGAGAAGACGAGGAGAAGCAGCATCACCAGCTGCACCGGCAGGCTTGCTTCCGCAACCAGCTTGAAAATGTTCAGTCCACCGTTCATCGCTTGAAGGCTCTCCGCCGGGTATCTGGGGCTTTAGGTAAGGGGGAAGGCTTGGAGGAACAAGCCGGCCGGTATCTGGGCAGGTCGCATGGTGACGAGGTTGACGCACGCCACGCGCACCGTGGCGCGCAACAGCGTCGTGCCCCCGCACACGATCTCCTGACCGAACAGCATACTGGCTGAACGCCGCTCTTTGACGTCTACCGTGACCTGGAGTTCATCATCCAGACGGGCCGGCCGCAGGAAATCGAGGTGCATCTCGCGGACGACGAAGCCGAGCGAGGTGGTTTCGCGCAGGGCCAACTGGTCGATGCCCTGCGCACGCAGCCATTCCGTGCGGGCGCGCTCCATGAAACGGACATAGTTGGCGTGGTACACCACGCCGCCGGCGTCCGTGTCTTCCCAGTAGATGCGCACGGGAAAGCTGAAGGCACTCATGGGTCGTCTGCGAACAGGTCGGGGACGTCACCCTGGCGCGGCGGCGGGTTGAGGCCGAGGTGGCGCCAGGCCTTCGCCGAGGCCATGCGGCCACGGGCGGTGCGGATCAGGTAGCCCTGCTGGATCAGGTAGGGCTCGACCACGTCCTCGAGGGTGCCGCGGTCCTCGCTGAGGGCGGCGGCCAGGGATTCCACCCCGACGGGACCACCGTCGAAACTCTCGATGATGGTGCTCAGGAGGCGGCGGTCGAGATCGTCGAAACCCTCGGCGTCCACCCTGAGCATGTCGGTCGCGGCACGGGCCAGGGCGTGGGTGATGATGCCATCGCCGCGCACCTCGGCGAAATCGCGCACCCGGCGCAGCAGCCGGTTGGCGATGCGCGGCGTGCCGCGGGATCGCCGGGCGATCTCGATCGCCCCCTCCAGCTCGCACTCGATACCGAAGATTTTCGCGGCGCGGCGGACGATCGCGGTCAGCTCATCCACGCTGTAGAACTCCAGCCGCTGGATGATGCCGAAACGGTCGCGCAGCGGGCCGGTGAGCAGACCCGCACGCGTGGTCGCGCCGATCAGGGTAAAGGGCGGCAGGTCGAGCTTGATCGAGCGGGCGGCCGGGCCCTCCCCGATCATGATGTCGATCTGGAAGTCTTCCATGGCTGGATAGAGCACTTCCTCCACCACCGGGGAAAGGCGGTGGATTTCGTCCACGAACAGGACGTCGTTCTTTTCCAGGTTGGTCAGCAACGCGGCCAGGTCGCCCGCGCGTTCCAGCACCGGCCCGGAGGTGGAGCGGACGTTGACGCCCAGCTCGTTGGCGATCACGTGCGACAGCGTGGTCTTGCCCAGGCCGGGCGGCCCGAAGATGAGCACGTGGTCGAGTGCGCCCTGCCTACGCCGCGCGGCCTCGATATAGATCGACATCTGCTCACGCACCGTCTGCTGGCCGAGGTATTCGGCCAGGCGTTTGGGACGGATGCTGGCTTCCAGCGCGTCGTCATCCATGGCGGCGGCGGTGGAGATGATTCGGTGCTCGGACATCCTCACATTATGGCAGGATTCGCGGACCGGACAGGTCGAACCGACTGCCCGATCCGCTTTGTCAGGCCAGGCGCGGGTCAGTATCGAATAGAACGAGCCATGGTAAGCAAGGCTTCCTGGTTGGGTGCCAGTGCATCGGGGTCGACAGGCTGGAGGTTCAACCTCATGACCTTGTGGTCGGTGACCCAGCCCAGCGAGACCTGCGTGGCGCCGTCAGGCCCACGCATGGTCTGGATGGTGCCTGGTTGACCGTTGATATCGGTGTTGAGCCACTCCTTGATGACCGTAACAGACCCGCCGCCGTCTGCGTATTCGGACTCGTCCAGTTGTACCAGTCCGAGCCCGGCCACTTCCCATGAACGACTGAGGCCGGTCCAGCGACCATCCCTATTCCCGCCCGCCGTGGACACATCCACCAGTGGAAGCCCCTCGAGCAAGGTCTGGGAGATCGATGCCGGCTCATAGTAAAGATGCGGCTTGACCTGGGACAACGTCGTAAAGACTTCCTCATTGCCGCCAAGGGCGCTGCTGCGGACATGGGCAAGCGATGCGCGCACATCCGGGACATCCTCAGCCGTGTGTACGCCCCTGGAAGACTGCTCGGCAATATCCTGCTCGATCTTCGCGGCAAGGGCGCCAACGAAAGGCGATTCATTCAGCGGCACCACGTGAAGCCCCGGGGACATGGGGATGCGCGAAATGTCCAGGTCGCCCTCGCTTGTGGCCGACGTATCATCCGAGACTGCGGACGAATTACCGCTTTGCGCAGGAACGTCGACCAGAGTCGACGAGGCCGAGGCACATGCTGAGAACAGGGAAGCCGACAGGAAAGAAACATAGAGAATCTTCTTCATTTCACCACTCCGTCAGATTGCAGTCGGTCGCAATGGAATACTGAGTCTGCAGGAATCGCAGGTCATCCCCGAATACGTGGACGCCGCGCACAGTGTTGCGCGACGCATCCGCGAGGTCCCCGGCATAAGAGCGCCACGTCATGTTCCAGTCCGCCGTCACGACATGACCCGCCACGGCACCGAAACCCACGTGGGTACCCTGGGTGTACATGAAGTGGCTACGTAACGCGGGTCGATCGTAGGTAATCGACTCATTGATGGTTCCGGCGATGCAATTGGCGCGACTCAGCCATTTGACAGACGCCGATGCCTCGGAACTCACGATCAGCAACGTGAGTAAAACGATGAGCGGTTTGGCTCGCATTCCACACTCCTGAATCGCCCTCCATCGGGCGAATTCAGACTAGAAATCGTGGAGTACTTTGGAGATAGGAATCGGTCGCTACGTTGTGGACGTAAGACGCCGACGTGATAACGAGCACGACCCGCACACCGACGGCGACATGCTATTGCTCGGCTGGCCGCAGCATCGGCTTGGCGATGCTGCGACCACCGCTGCTTATATCTCGACCTGCGCGCCCAACTCGATCAGCCGGTTGCCCGGAATCTGGAAGAAGGCCGTGGCCGGCATCGCGTTACGGGCGAGGAAGGCGAACAGCTTGTCGCGCCAAAGGGCCATGCCGGGACGGCGGGCGTCGGCGACGATGGTCTCGCGCGACAGGAAGAACGTCGTATCCATCATGTCGAAATCGAGTCCGCGTGCACTCGCGCGCGAGAGCGACAGCGGGATGTTCGGATCCTCGGCGAAGCCGTAGCGCAGCTGCAGGCCGAAGAAGCCGCCGCCGTATTCGATCACTTCCATGCGCTCGTCGAAGTCGGCCACGGGCGTTTCCAGCATCTCGACCGTCAGCAGCACGTTGCGCTCGTGCAGCACCTTGTTGTGCTTGAGGTTGTGCAGCATCGCGTGCGGCACCGAGTTCTGGTTGGCGGTGAGGAACACCGCCGTACCCGGCACGATCAGCGGCGGATGGTCGGCGATGTTCGCCACGAAGGGCTCCAGCGCCAGGCCGGACTGCTTGATCTCGCGCACCACGAGGTCCCTGCCCCGCCGCCACGTGGTCATGACGGTGAAGATCACCACGCCCAGCACCAGCGGGAACCAGCCGCCATGGGCGATCTTCAGCGCGTTGGCGCCGAAGAAGGCCAGGTCGATGACCAGGAAGATGACGCCGACCGTGATGACGGCCGCCCAGTGCCAGTTCCAGCGGCGGCGAGCGACGACCAGCGCCAGCAGCGTGGTCATGGTCATGGTGCCGGTCACGGCGATACCGTACGCCGCACCGAGGTTGTTCGACGAGCGGAAACCAATAACCGCGAGGAACACCAGCACCATCAGCAGACGGTTCACCCAGGGCACGAAGATCTGCCCCGACATCTCGTGCGAGGTGTGCACCACGGCCATGCGTGGCGAGTAGCCCAGCGACATCGCCTCGCGGGTCATCGAGAAGGCGCCCGAGATCACCGCCTGCGAGGCGATCACCGCCGAGGCCGTGGCCAGCGCGATCATCGGGTACAGCAGGTTCTCGGGCACCATCTTGTAGAACGGGTTTTCGATCGCGGTCTGGTCGTGCAGCAGCAGCGCGCCCTGGCCGAAGTAGTTGATGAGCAGCGCCGGCAGCACGAAGAAGAACCAGGCCAGACGGATCGGCTTCTTGCCGAAGTGACCCATGTCGGCGTAGAGCGCTTCGCCGCCGGTCAGCGCCAGCACCACGCCACCCAGCGCGATGAAGGCGGAACGGCCGTGCTCGGTAAAGAAGGTCACCGCGTACCACGGGTTCAACGCCCACAGCACCTGCGGATGCATGACCAGCTGACGCAGGCCCAGCCAGGCCAGCACGAGGAACCACACGGTCATGACCGGGGCAAAGGCCTTGCCGACGATTTCGGTGCCGTGCCGCTGGATGGCGAACAGCGCCACCAGGATGACCAGGCAGATGGGCACCACGTAGGTATCCAGCGAGGGGGCCGCCACTTCCAGGCCTTCCACCGCGGATAGCACGGACATGGCCGGCGTGATCACGCCGTCCCCGTAGAACAGCGACGCGCCGAAGATGCCGATGGCGGCCAGCACCCAGCGCGCGCGGGGCGATCCGCTGACGCTGCGCTGCGCCAGCGCCATGAGCGCCATGATGCCGCCCTCGCCCTTGTTGTCGGCTCGCATCACGAAGGTGACGTACTTCAGCGAGATCACCATCAGCAGCGACCAGAAGATCAGCGACAGCACGCCGAGCACCGCGGCAGGCTGCGGCGTCATGCCGTGCGTGCCGAGGGTTTCCTTCATGGTGTACAGCGGGCTGGTGCCGATGTCGCCGAAAACGATGCCGATGGCCCCGAGCGCCAGCGCGGCAAGTTTCTTGCCGCGGGCGTTCTGCAGTTCTTCGGCGGGATTGTGATGACCCATGACTCAGCTTCCCAGCGCGGCGCGGAGCGCCTTGCGGATAATGGCCTCGGCGGTATCGCCTTCGGCGGCCGCCTTCTGTACCAGACGCGATGCTTCCACCGGCTTGTAACCCAGTTGTTGCAGCGCCACGGTGGCTTCGCTTACCGGGTCCACCGGGATGGCATCGCCCGTGCCCGGTGCCGCCGGCAGGCGGACACCGACCGCATCCACGCGATCGCGCAACTCGACCACCATGCGCTCGGCGGTCTTCTTGCCGATGCCGGGGATCTTGGTCAGCGCCACCACGTCGCCCGCATGCACCTGCCGGGACAGTTCCTCGGTGGACACGCCGGAGAGCACGGCCAGCGCGATCTTCGCGCCGATGCCGCTCACCTTCAGCAGGTTGCGGAACATGGCCCGCTCGGTCTCACGCAGGAAACCGTACAGCGCCACGCCATCTTCCTTCACCGCGTAATGGGTGAGCAGGATGACCTCCTTGCCCGTGGCGGGAAGGTCGTAGATGGTGGACATCGGCGCATCGACGTCGTAACCGACCCCGCCCACCTCGATCAGGAGGGAGGGTGGCTGCTTGCTGATAAGAATGCCCCGCAGGCGGCCGATCATCGGCGACGTCTCCATGCCGTGCGCGGGATACCCACGCGTTCGATACTGGACCGGGTGTGGGCGTGGGCGATCGCGATCGCCAGCGCATCCGCGGCATCGGCCTGCAGCGGCCCCTTGATGCCGAGGATCATCCCGATCATGTGCTGGACCTGGGTCTTGTCGGCGCGGCCGGTACCGACCACGGCCTGCTTGACCTCGGTGGCCGCGTATTCGTGCACCACGATGCCCCGGTTGACCACGGCACAGATGGCGGCGCCGCGCGCCTGGCCCAGCTTGAGGGCCGAATCGGGATTGCGCGCCATGAACACCTTCTCGATGGCGGCCTCGGCCGGCGCGTGCGTGGCGATGATGACACCCAGTTCGTCGAAGATACGCTTCAGCCGCAACGGGAAGGTGGCCTCCCCGCCGATGGTGAGCGCACCGTGCCATACATGCGTCAGCGTCCCGTTGTCGGCGACATCGAGTACACCGACGCCCGTACGCTGGCTACCCGGATCGATACCGAGGATGCGGATCATGACAGCGGGTTAGTAGGCAAGACGATAGGGAGCAGGAGGCCTCACGCCTCGTCCGCATCCTGTGTCGGGAGAACGGCGTTGTGGTAGACCTCGTCGACGTCGTCGAGCGCGCTGAGCCGGTCGAGCAGTTTCTCGAAGTGCTCCAGCGCCTCGCCCGTGGGCGTGACCAGGGGACCGTTCGGACGCATGACCACGTCGGAGCCGTCGATCTCGAAACCCGCGGCGGCCAGCGCCTTGCGCATGGCTTCCACGGCGATGGGATCGGCGGCGAGCAGCACCGTGCCGACACCGTTCTCGATGACGATATCTTCGGCGTTGTTCTCGATGGCCGCTTCTTCCAGCTTCGCCTCGACATCGGCGTCGCCACCGGTGTGCACCAGCACCTGGCCCACGCGGGTGAACTGGAACGCCACCGAATTGGTGGTGCCCATGTTGCCGCCGAGCTTGTTCAGCGCCGCGCGCACGTCGGCGACGGTGCGGGTCTGGTTGTCGGTCACGCAGTCGATGATGAGCGCGGTGCCCGCGGGGCCGTAGCCCTCGTAGCGCACCTCGTGCATGTCGGCGCCGCCTTCGGCACCGGAACCGCGCTTGATCGCGCGCTCGATGGTGTCGCGGGTCATGTTGGCGGCCAGCGCCTTGTCCACGGCGGCGCGCAGGCGCGGGTTGCCGTTGGGGTCGGGCACGCCGCCACGGGTGGCGATGGTGATTTCGCGGATCAGCTTGGTGAACACCTTGGCGCGCTTGGCGTCTTCGGCGTTCTTGCGACCTTCGATGGAAGGGCCTCTACCCATGTTCGATTCCTGGACTTACCGGACGGACGAGGCGCGATTCTAGCTGCAATCAGGCCGGGGGGCTAAGGGGGGCGGCAAAGCGTCCCTCACGGAGGAAGGTCGCGACCTGCCGGGCCACATCCGCCGAGACCAGCAGGCCGGTGTGACTGGTTTCCAGGACGCAGTGGTCGCACAGGCCCGGCAGGCGGGTTTCCTCCACGCCCACGGAGCCATCGTGCTCCTCGCCGATCTCACCTACCAGTGCGCCCAGGCCGACCGGCATGCGCCCGGCGATCATGCCCACCTCGCGCGCGCCGTCCCAGCGATCCAAGCCGTGCTCGAGGAGGCCCTTGGCCTGGCCCAGCAGCATGTCGCCACCCCAGCGGTGGGTCAGGCCCCGTGCCGCGCCGCTGCCGTTGAGCGGCGAGCCGAGGCAGACGATGCGGGCCGGCGACGGCGCTTCGTCACGGCAGGCCAGCAGGGCGAGGATGCCGCCCAGGCTGTGCCCGACGATATGCACGGGCTCGGGCGCCAGGTGGCGAATCCGTTTCCGCAGGCGTTCGATGGCCTGCTCCGGCGGCGCGACCACGCTCATGTATTCGAACGGATGGACCCGGAACCCTTCGTCGCGCAGCCGGCGGCTGAGCATCGCCATGGCAAAACCGCGCATCCACAGGCCATGCAGCAACAGCACGTCGATGGGCGAGTCACTCATGGCAGGGCGCCCGACCGAAGTCAGGGTTTGGGCGCCTCCGCGGCGACGCGGACGTGGAGTTCCTTCAGCTGGGGCTCCGACACCGGCGACGGGGCGTCGGTCATCAGGTCTTGCGCGCTGGTGGTCTTGGGGAAGGCGATGACGTCACGGATGGACTCGGTGCCCGCCATGAGCGCCGCGATGCGGTCGATGCCGAAGGCCAGGCCACCGTGCGGCGGGGCACCCATGCGCAGGGCCTTGAGCAGGAAGCCGAACTTGGCTTCGGCCTCGTCGGCGCCGATGCCCAGCAGGCCGAACACGGCACTCTGCATCTCGGGGCGATGGATACGGATGGAGCCGCCGCCGATCTCGTTGCCGTTGAGCACCATGTCGTAGCCGCGGCTGACCGCCGTGGCCGCGTGCTCGCGCAGGTCGGCGATATCGTCGACCTTGGGCGCGGTGAACGGGTGATGCAGGGCGACGAAGCGTTTTTCCTCCTCGTCGTACTCGAACATCGGGAAGTCGGTGACCCACAACGGCTTCCAGCTGTCCTCGACCAGGCCACGGTCGCGACCAAGCTTGATGCGCAGCGCGCCCATGAAATCGGTGACCGTCTTCCATGCGCCGGCGCCGAAGAACACGATGTCGCCATTGGCGGCGCCCGTGAGCGCCAGCACCTGGGCCAGGGCCTCGTCGTCGAGGAACTTGGCCACCGGCGAGTTGATGCCTTCGCGACCCTTGGCCAGGTCGTCGACCTTCAGCCAGGCCAGGCCCTTGGCACCATAGCGGGCGGCGTATTCGGTCAGGCCGTCGATATCCTTGCGCGAGAGGTCCGCCGCGCCAGGCACGCGCAGGGCAGCCACGCGGCCGGCCGGGTCGTTGGCCGGGCCGGAGAAGACCTTGAACTCGACGTGTTTCACCGCCTCGGCGATGTCGGTCAGCTCCAGCGCGATACGCAGGTCCGGCTTGTCCGAGCCGAAGCGGCGCATGGCCTCGGCGTAGGTCATGCGCGGGAACGAGGCATCCAGCTCGACCTTGCGCACTTCGCGGAAGACATGGCGGATCAGGTTCTCGACGAAGTCCTGGACGTCCTGCTCCTCGACGAAGGCGAACTCGAGGTCGAGCTGGGTGAATTCCGGCTGGCGATCGGCGCGGAGGTCTTCGTCCCGGAAGCAACGGGCGATCTGGTAGTAGCGATCGAAGCCCGCCATCATCAGGATCTGCTTGAACAGCTGCGGCGACTGCGGCAGCGCATAGAACTGGCCCGGATGCACGCGGCTGGGCACGAGGTAGTCGCGCGCGCCTTCCGGCGTGGCCTTGGTCAGGATCGGGGTTTCGATGTCCTGGAAGCCGGCGGCATCCAGGTAACGGCGCAGCTCGCGCACCAGCGCGGTGCGCGTGCGCATCATCTGCTGCATCTCGGGACGGCGCAGGTCGAGGTAGCGGTAGGTCATCCGCATGTCCTCGTTGGGCGTCTCGTGCTGCGCGAACGGCAGGTCACGCGCCTCGTTGAGGATCTGGACGGTGTCGGCGAGCAACTCGACCGTGCCTGTCTTCAGCTTGTCGTTGGCGGACAGGCGGCGACGGAGCTGGCCGGTGACCCGGATGACGAATTCGTTGCCCAGCTCGCCGGCCACGGCGAAGGCCGTGGCGTTCTCGCGCTCGATCACGACCTGGGCGATGCCCTCGTGGTCACGAAGGTCGACGAAGGCCACGTGGCTCTGCAGGCGGAGGGTGTTGACCCAGCCGCAAAGGGTGACTTCCTGGCCGACCAGGGACTCGTCGATGGCTCCGCAAAAATGGCTGCGCATGCGCTTGAAGCTTCGTGGGAAAAGACCCCGGATCGTATCACGACCGGGGTCTGCCAAGCGCCGGCAGGGGCCGCTCAGCGGCCGATATCGAACTTCGCGCGGCAGCCGTGATCGGCCCAGATGCCCTGGGGCGAGAAGCCGTAGCTGTAGCCCTCGCGACAGGCGGCGTCCGAGTTCTGTTCGACCAGGCGGGCGCCGGGACCGACCGGCCAGCGACACAGCACGCGCTTGTTGTCCTCGCTGTCGCAGGACACGATCTGGCCGCTATTGCCGGCGTAGCCGGGACGACCGCCATCGGGCCTGCCGTAACCGGGAGGATAGCGATCGCGATCGCGGTCGTTGCCCCAGCCTGGACGACCGCCGTTGTCGCCCCAGCCCGGTCGGCCGCCGCCCCAGCCACCGGCTTCCTGGAAGATGCCGCGGCAGCCATCGTCGACCCACAGGCCGCCGCGATCCATGTCCCAGTTGCGACCGCGGATGCAGGGGGTCTGGGAGTCCTGCCGGACCAGGCGTGCGTCGCGCCATGGCACCTGGCAATAGGCGCGGCGGCCGCTGTCGCTGTAGCAGTTGACCGTGTCGCCGCCGCGCTGGGCGTGCGCCACGTGCGGCGTCACGAACAGGCCCGCGCCCAGCGCAACCATGGCGACCAACCCGAGAATGCGTTTCATGCCCCTGACCTCCGATGTGTGTGTGCAGAAACTATCGGACGCATACGCAACGATGTTTGAACGGATCGCAGGAAAACGATGACGTCGTGCGGCGGGTCAGCGGCGGGTCAGTCGCCGGACGACTTGGCGGGCGCCGGGCTCGGCGCCGGCGTCGGCGCGGAGGCAGGCGCGGGCGCCGCAGCCGCGGGCGCCGCGGCGGGTGAACCGGACGAGCCCTCGACGAGGTTGCGCTTCTTGTCGCCGTCCTTCTTGAAGTCGGTCTCGTACCAGCCGCCGCCGGCCAGGCGGAACTGCGGGGCGCTCAGCATGCGTCCCACCTGCGGCTCGCCGCAGGTGGGACACACGGTGGGATCGGCATCGGACATCTTCTGCAGGCGCTCGAAGCGGTGGCCGCAGGCCTTGCACTGGAATTCGTAGATGGGCATCGGGTGAAACCTCGGGAATCAGGCGGGCATTGTCGCAAAAGTGAGGTGGTTGCCGTCCGAATCCACCCGGATGGTCTGCCCGGGCACGAACGCCCCCTGCAGGATGCGCTGCGCCAGGGGGTTCTCCAGTTGCTGCTGCACGGCACGCTTGAGCGGGCGGGCACCGTACACGGGGTCGAAACCCGCGCTGCCCAGCAGGTCCAGCGCCCGGTCGGTGATATCCAGCGACAGCTGTCGATCGGCCAGCCGCTTCGCCAGGTAACCCAGCTGGATACGGGCGATCGAGCGGATCTGCGCCTTGTCCAGCGCGCGGAACACGACCAGGTCGTCCAGCCGGTTGATGAACTCCGGCCGGAAGTGGCCCTGCACCACGCCCAGCACCGACGCCTTCATCTGCATGTAGTCCGCCTCGCTGTCGCCCGCCTGCTCCTGGATCAGGTGGGAACCCAGGTTGGAGGTCATGACGATCACCGTGTTGCGGAAATCGACCGTGCGCCCCTGCCCGTCCGTGAGGCGGCCGTCGTCCAGCACCTGCAACAGGATGTTGAACACGTCCGGATGGGCCTTCTCCACCTCGTCAAGCAGGATCACGCTGTACGGGCGGCGACGGACCGCCTCGGTCAGGTAGCCGCCTTCCTCGTAACCCACGTACCCCGGCGGCGCACCGACCAGGCGGCTCACCGAGTGCTTCTCCATGAACTCGCTCATGTCGATGCGGATCATCGCGTCCTGCGTGTCGAACAGGAAATCCGCCAGCGCCTTGCACAGCTCCGTCTTGCCGACACCCGTGGGGCCCAGGAACAGGAACGAGCCGTACGGACGGTTGGGATCGGACAGCCCGGCGCGCGCGCGACGAATGGCATCGGAGACGGCGCGCACTGCCTCGTCCTGGCCGACCACGCGCTCATGCAGCGCGCTTTCCATCTGCAGCAGCTTCTCGCGCTCGCCCTCCAGCATCTTGTTGACCGGGATACCCGTCCAGCGCGCGACCACCTCGGCAATCTCCTCGGCCGTGACCCGGTCCTGCAACAGGGTGAAGTCGTGCTTCTCCACTTGCTGGGCGGCGGCCAGTTGGGCTTCCAGCGCGGGCAGGCGCCCGTACTGGATCTCGCTCATGGCGCCGTAGTCCTGGCGACGCTGCGCGGATTCCAGTTCGAGCCGGGCCTGCTCGATCTGCTCCTTGATCTTCGTCGCGCCCTGCAGCATGGCCTTTTCGGATTTCCATACCTCGTTCAGGTCGGAGAACTCCCGATCCAGTACCTCGATATCGGTTTCCAGCTGGGCCAGGCGTTGCCGGGATTCGTCGTCGTGTTCCTTCTTCAGCATCTCGCGCTGGATCTTCAGCTGGATCAGCCGGCGCTCCAGGCGATCCAGTTCCTCCGGCTTGGAGTCGATCTCCATGCGGATGCGCGAGGCCGCCTCGTCCATTAGGTCGATGGCCTTGTCGGGCAGCTGGCGGTCGGGGATGTAGCGCGCGGACAGCGTCGCGGCGGCGACGATGGCCGGGTCGGTGATCTCGACGCCGTGGTGCACCGCGTAGCGCTCCTTCAGGCCGCGCAGGATCGCGATGGTGTCCTCGACGCTGGGCTCGCCCACGTAGACCTTCTGGAAGCGACGCTCCAGGGCGGCATCCTTCTCGACGTACTTGCGGTACTCGTCGAGGGTGGTGGCACCGATGCAATGCAACTCGCCGCGCGCCAGCGCCGGCTTCAGCATGTTGCCCGCATCCATCGCGCCGTCGGCCTTGCCGGCACCGACCATGGTGTGCAGCTCGTCGATGAACAGGATGACCCTGCCCTCCTGGCGGGAGAGGTCGTTGAGCACGGCCTTGAGCCGCTCCTCGAATTCGCCGCGGAACTTCGCCCCGGCGATCAGCGCACCCATGTCCAGCGACAGCACGCGCTTGTCGCGCAGGCCCTCGGGCACCTCGCCGTTGACGATGCGCTGGGCCAGCCCTTCGACGATGGCGGTCTTGCCCACGCCCGGCTCGCCGATCAGCACGGGGTTGTTCTTGGTCCGGCGCTGCAATACCTGGATGGTGCGACGGATTTCCTCGTCGCGGCCGATCACCGGGTCCAGCTTGCCCACCTCGGCGCGCTCGGTGAGGTCGATGGTGTATTTCTCGAGCGCCTGGCGTTGTTCCTCGGCGTTCTCGGACTGCACCTTCTCGCCACCGCGAAGCTTCTCGATCGCCGCTTCGAGGCGATCCTTCGTGGCGCCCGCGGCCTTCAGCGCGCCGCCCACCTCGCCGCGGTCCTCCAGCGTGGCCAGCACGAACAGCTCGCTGGCGATGAACTGGTCGCCCCGCTGCTGCGCCAGCTTGTCGGTGAGGTTGAGCAGGCGATTGAGGTCGTTGCCCAGGTTGATGTTGCCTTCCTGCCCGCTGACGCGCGGCAGCCGGTCCAGTATCTCGCCGACCCGCTGGCGGAACGCCGGCACGTTCACGCCGGCCTGCGTCAGCAGCGGGCCGGTGGAGCCGCCCTGCTGGTCCAGCAGCGCGACCATGACGTGGGCGGGCTCGAGCATGTTGTTGTCGCGACCGACCGCCAGCGACTGCGCATCGGCCAGCGCCTGCTGGAAGCGCGAGGTAAGTTTGTCCATTCGCATCGTCGATGTCTCCCTGGAAAGGTTATGGCGCATTCGGGGCGCATCGCCCCGAACCGCCTCTGGCGCAAGACATGCGGGTGATCGTACGACCCTTCAACGGGCCGTGCGCAGCACTTTTTTCACACCCCGGCCGGCATGCTCGGCGAACCGCCGCCCCATGGAGACGCCGTGACAGCCGCCCGCGACACCTTGCCCCCTCCGCCCGTCGACCTGATCGACACCGGCAGCGCCCTTTTCCTCGACGCCGACGGCACCTTGCTGGCCTTTGCCGACGATCCGGACGCGGTGGCGGTGACCGACGGACTCCTGGACACGCTGGACGCGCTGCGCGATCGACTGGACGGTGCGCTGGCACTGGTCAGCGGTCGCGCCATCGCCGGGCTGGACGCCATCTTCGGCCGGCCCGACTGGGCCGCGGCGGGCCAGCACGGCCTGGAGCGCCGCGACGGTGCCGGCCGACTGACCACGGTTCCGGTGGACGAGGCGGAACTGGCCCGACTGCGCCAGACGGTGCACGCCGTGGCCGCCGACATGCCCGGGGTGAGGGTGGAGGACAAGAGCTGGTCCGTCGCGCTGCATTGCCGCGAGCGCCCTGAACACGAGGCCGAACTGGCCCGGCGTGCCCCGGAGATCGCCGCGCGCTTTCCGGGTTTCGAGTTGCAGCCCGGCAGTTACGTCTTCGAGTTCAAGCCGCGCGGCATGGACAAGGGCGTCGCCGTGGCGGCCTTCCTGTCCACCGCGCCGTTCGCCGGCCGCCGGCCGGTGTACCTCGGCGACGACCTGACCGACGAACACGCGTTCGCGGTGGTCAATGCGCAGGGCGGGGTGTCCATCCGGATCGGTTCGCGAACCCCATCGCAGGCCGCTTTCACATTGTCTAGCCCGGCCGATGTCCACCATTGGCTCGATTCCGTGAAAGCCCGACTGACGCAGGGAGCCGCAAGGTCACAATGAGCCGACTAGTCGTCATATCCAACCGTGTGGCGCTGCCCAAGCAGACGCAGACCGGCGGCCTCGCCTCGGCCATGAACGCGGCACTGCAGGAGATGGGTGGCCTGTGGTTCGGCTGGAGCGGCAACATCGCCGCCGAGACCGGCAAGGAGTTGCACGAGGTCAGCGACGGGCATATCGAATACGCCACCATCGACATGTCCAAGCAGGACCACGACGACTACTACAGCGGATTCGCCAATCGCGCCCTGTGGCCGTTGTTCCATTACCGGGGTGACCTGGTCGACTACCGACGCGGCCATCTCGAAGGCTATTTCCGGGTGAACCGCGCTTTCGCCAGGCGCGTGTCGAAGCTGATCAAGAAAGACGACGTCATCT
Source organism: Luteibacter sp. ME-Dv--P-043b (assembly GCF_030209605.1). Taxonomy (NCBI): domain Bacteria; kingdom Pseudomonadati; phylum Pseudomonadota; class Gammaproteobacteria; order Lysobacterales; family Rhodanobacteraceae; genus Luteibacter; species Luteibacter sp. ME-Dv--P-043b. The sequence goes on along the minus strand of NZ_JARVRT010000013.1, from coordinate 60,947 downwards.
GGGTTCACGACTACCACCTGATCCCGCTGGCTTCGATGCTGCGCGAACTGGGCGTGGAGAACCGGATCGGTTTCTTCCTGCATACGCCGCTGCCGGCCGCGGGTCTGCTGATCACGCTGCCGCGCCATCGCGAACTGCTGGAATCCTTCGCCTCGTACGACTTGGTCGGCCTGCATACCCAGCGCGACCTGCGCGCGCTGGAGGATTATTTCCTGCACGAACTGGGCGCGGCGATGCGCACGGGCGGACGCATCCGCGCCGCCAACGGGCGTATCTTCCGCGCCGGCGTGTTTCCGATCAGCATCGACACCGCCGAGGCGGTGGAACTGGCCCACCGGGCCGAAGACAGCGGCGCCGTGGCCAAGCTGCGGGCCAGCATCGACGACCGCCAGCTCATCATCGGCGTGGACCGCCTGGATTATTCCAAGGGCCTGCCCGAACGCTTCGAAGGCTTCGCGCGCCTGCTGCGCGACCAGAAGGACATGCGCGGACGCGTGTCCCTGCTGCAGATCGCCCCGCCCTCGCGCTCCGACGTGCCGGAATACCGTTCGCTGCGGCGCGAGCTGGAACGCAGCGCCGGGCACATCAACGGGCAGTACGCCGAGCCGGACTGGGTACCCATCCGGTACGTCAACAAGTCGTTCGGACACAAGGTGCTGGCCGGCTACTTCCGGGTCGCCAAGGTCGGCCTGGTGACCCCCCTGCGCGACGGCATGAACCTGGTCGCCAAGGAATACGTGGCCTGCCAGGATCCGCAGGACCCCGGCGTACTGGTGCTGTCGCGCTTCGCGGGCGCAGCCCAGGAGCTGGACGCCGCATTGCTGGTCAACCCGTCGGACCTGGACGAGGTGTCCGAGGCGCTGAAGCGGGCACTGGAGATGCCGCTCAAGGAACGCCGGATGCGCTGGCAGTCGATGATGGACGTACTCGAGCGTAACGACATCACCACCTGGCGCAACGCGTTCCTGCACGCCCTGATGGAACCACCCAAGGTGAAGCCCGAGATCTACGTCCAGGCGCCGATGACCGCCTCGCCGGGCTGAGGCGCCCTCAACGCGTCCAGATGAGCGTGGCGAGACGCCCGCTGGCCGCGCCATCGCGGCGATAGGAATACAACCTGTCGTCGCGGAACGTGTCGAAACCCCCGCCCGATATCCGATCCACGCCAGCGACGGCCAGCTTCAATCGGGCCAGCGCGTAGAGGTCGCACAGCCAGTGACCCGGCCGGGTTGCCTCGAAGGCCGTGGCGGCGGCCGCATCGGCATCGACGAACGCCGCCCTGACCTCCTCGCCCACTTCATACGACGCCATGCCGATGGCCGGCCCCAGCCATGCCTGGACGCCCGAGGCCGCCATGTGTTCCACGGTCCGCTCGAGCACCCCCGCCGCCAGGCCACGCCAGCCCGCATGGGCGGCACCGATCGTCTCGCCATCGGCCGAGGCGAACAGCACCGGCAGGCAGTCGGCCGTGAGAATGGCCAGCACCCGTCCCGGGCCACGCGCCACCGCGGCATCCGCTTCCGGCTCGTCGCCAGCGGCAGGGGCGGCCTCCGCCACCTGCGTGCCATGTACCTGGCGCAGCCATAACGGCGCCTCCGGCAGGCCCAGCGCGGGGACGAGTGCGGCGCGATTGGCCCGCACCGCGTCCACGGCGTCACCGGAGCGCAGGCCCAGATTGAATCGGGCATAGGCCCCGCTGGACACGCCCGGCCCGTGCCGGGTCGCCACCGCCGCATCGATCGTGTCGGGCACCGTCCACTCGGGGCGAATCCAGCTGCGCGGCATGCTCAGTCCTCGATGGGGTGCAACTGGGTATCGGCCCGCAGCGACGCGATCAGGGCGTCCTGGTCGGCGGGACGCGGGGAGTCGAACTCCAGCAACGCGCCCGTGACCGGATGCTCGAAGGCCAGCTTCTCAGCGTGGAGCGCCTGGCGCCGGAAGCCGCGCAGCGCGTCGATCAGTTCCTGGCTGGCTCCACGCGGCAGGCGCAGGCCATTGCCATAGAGCTGGTCGCCGACCAGCGGATGGCCGATATGCGCCATGTGCACGCGGATCTGGTGGGTGCGTCCCGTTTCCAGGTTGCATTGCAGGACGCTGTGCGAGCGGAAGCGCTCGCGGACCCGGTAATGGGTGACCGCCTCCTTGCCGCCGTCTTCCACGTCGCGAACGCCCTGCTTCAGGCGGTCGTGCTGGTGACGGCCGATCGGCTGGTCCACCGTGCCGCCGGCCACCATGGTGCCCAGCACCACGGCCTCGTACTGGCGGCGCACGTCGTGCCGCGACAGCATCGCCACCAGCCCCGTATGGGCCGGAAGCGACTTGGCGACCACCATCAGGCCCGCCGTGTCCTTATCCAGGCGGTGGACGATGCCACCGCGGGGCAGCTCGGCCAGGGCCGGGGCGTGGTGCAGCAGCGCGTTGAGCAAGGTGCCCGCCGGATTGCCCGCCCCGGGGTGGACGACCAGGCCCATGGGCTTGTCCAGCACCAGCAGGTCGTCGTCCTCGTAGCGGATATCCAGGGCGATGTTTTCCGGCTGGGCGTGGACCTCCGTCTCCAGCTCGGCCTCCAGCAGCACCCTTTCACCGCCGCGGACGAGGTGCCGGGGAGCCGCCGGGGCCCCGTCCAGCAGCAGTTTGCCCTCCTTGATCCAGCCGGTGAGGCGGGATCGGGAATAATCGGGGAACATCTCGGCCACGGTCTGGTCGAAACGCCGTCCAGCGGCCGTTACCGCTATGGTGGCCTCGTGCCGGACCGTCGTCATACCGACCCGCCCGGCCGAAGGCCGGTTTCGGCTATCATGCCCATTCGCTTAAGCATCCGAACTCTCTCAATGCGTGCAACCAAGATCACCATTCTGCTCGTCCTCGCCCTGTCGATGAGCGCCTGCTCGATGTTCCGCAGCAAGAAGGAGACGATCGACACGATGCCGGTCGACCGGCTTTATGCCAATGCCCACAATTCGCTGGAGCACTCCGACTATTCCGCGGCCGAGAAGGCCTACCAGCGACTGATCGCTCGTTTCCCCTCGGGTGACATCAACGAACAGTCGCAGATCGAACTGGCTTACGCGCAGTACAAAGACAACAAGCCGGACGACGCTTACTCGACGATCAACCGCTTCATCAAGACGTTCCCGACCCACAAGCATGCAGATTATGCCTATTACTTGCGCGGTCTGATCAATTTCGATCGCACCGGCGGCGTGATAGAGCGTTACCTGCAGCGCGACAACTCGGGTTCGACCCGGCGCGACCAGGGCTTCAACCTCACCGCCTTCGACGATTTCAGCCAGCTGACGCGCCGTTATCCCAACAGCGCCTACGCGACCGACGCCCGCCAGCGGATGATCTTCCTTCGCAACCAGCTGGCCCGGTTCGAGGTCAACGTGGCCGAGTACTACCTGCGCACCAAGGCCTATATCGCCGCGGCCGACCGCTCGCAGTACGTGGTGGAGCACTACCAGCAGTCGCCCGAGACGGCCGACGCCCTGGCCATCCTGACCCGCAGCTACCTGGCCCTGGATCGCCAGCCGCTGGCAGAGCAGACCCGCAAGGTGCTGGCCCTGAACTACCCGGACCACCCGTACCTCACGGACCCGAACTGGCCGCACCATCCGTCGATCTGGCGCAAGGCGATCCCGTTCTCGGGTCACCATTGAGGCCTGTCCCCCGGGGTCGACCCGGGGCACCATGAAAAACGCCGGCCCTGGGCCGGCGTTTTTCGTTTCAGGACACGCCGCCGGTCACCGCCAGCCGGAGGTGATGGGGTAGCGGCGCTCGCGGCCGAAGGCCTTGGTGGTGACGCGTGGGCCGGGGGCGGCCTGGCGGCGCTTGAACTCGTTGACGAACACCATGCGGATCACCCGGCGCACCGTGGCATCGTCGTGGCCGGCGGCAATGATGTCCTCGGCCGAGGCCTCGCCTTCGATGAACCGTTCGAGGATCGCATCCAGCTCGTCGTACGGCGGCAGGGAATCCTGGTCGGTCTGCTCGTGGCGCAGTTCGGCCGAGGGCGGTCGCTCGATCACGGCGGCGGGAATGGCGCCGTCGACGTTGGCGCGCCAGCGCGAGAGGGCGTAGACCACGGTCTTGTAGACGTCCTTCAGCGGCGCGTACGCACCGCACATGTCGCCGTACAGGGTGGCGTAGCCCACGGCCATCTCACTTTTGTTGCCCGTGGAGAGCAACAGCCGGCCGGTCTTGTTGGACATCGCCATCAGCAGCACGCCGCGTGTGCGCGACTGCAGGTTTTCTTCCGTGATGTCAGGGGCCCGGCCGGCGAACACGGGCGCCAGCGTATCGGTCAGCGCACCGTAGATGCCCTCGATGGGCAGCACGTGGTATTCGACACCCATGTTCTCGGCCTGGGCCTTGGCTTCGCGCAGCGACAGGTCGGAGGTGTACTCCGTGGGCATCATGATGGCCGTGACCTTGTCCTTGCCCAGGGCATCCACTGCCATGGCCAGGGTCAGCGCGGAATCGATGCCGCCGGACAAACCCAGCAACACGCCCGAGAAATGGTTCTTGCCGATGTAGTCGCGGATGCCGCGAACGATGCCCGCATACATCAGCGCCTCCGGCGACCGCGTATCCGGCGCCGGCCAGTCGACCGCGGTGAGGCGCCGCGTGGCGGTGTCGTAGTCCACGGCCAGCAACAGTTCTTCGAACGACGGCGCGCGCGCGGCGATCTCGCCATCGGCCTGCACCAGCAACGAATGCCCGTCGAACAGCAGGTCGTCCTGCCCGCCGACCAGGTTGACGTAGGCGATCGGCAGGCCGGTCTCGCGGGCGCGATCGCGTAGCAGGGCCTCGCGCGTGGCGGCCTGGCGCTTGTCCCACGGCGAGGCATTGATCACCAGGATCAGCTCCGCGCCCGCTTCGGCCACCCGGCGCGCCGGCTCGGCCTCCCAGATGTCCTCGCAGATCAGCATGCCGACCTGCACGCCCTCCATCGCGAACACCCGCGTGTCGCCGCCATGGCGGAAATAGCGTTTCTCGTCGAACACCGTGTAATTAGGCAGGGCCTGCTTGTGGTACGTCCACTCGCGCTCGCCTTCGCGGATCAGCGAGGCGGCGTTGTAGACCTCGCCCTGCGCATCCGGGTAGCCGACCACGGCGGAGATGCCGCGGATCGTCGGCGCCAGCGCATGCAGTTCGCGCTGGCAGGCTTCGAGGAAGCTGGGCCGCTGCAGCAGGTCCTCCGGCGGGTAGCCGGAAAGGGTCAGCTCGGGGAAGGCGATCAGCGAGGCGCCGAGGCGGTCGCGTGCTTCATCGGCCAGCGCCTTGACCCGCCGCGCGTTGTCGGCGGTGGCGCCGACCGGAAAATCGAACTGGGCCAGGGCGAAGCGAAAGGTGGACATGGCAGATCCGTACGGCCGCGGGGACTGTCTATGATAAGCCACCGGTGAGGCATCGCCGTAACCGCGCGGCGTCACCTGACCGGTATGTCATAGATGACCGCCCCCTCCGCGGCACCGGGCAACGTGAAGTGCCACCATTCCTGCGGATAGTTGACGAAGCCCTGTGCTGCCATGGCCTGGACCAGGCGTTGCCGGTTCTCGTGCTGCATCGTCGTCACGCGCGGATCGTCCGTATGCGCCATCGGATCGAAATAGTCGAAGTCCGTGCCCATGTCGAGCGGCGTGCACCGCGTGCCGGTGCACTGCATCAGCGTGAGGTCGACCGTCGCGCCACGGCTGTGGCCGGACACCGGCGCAATGTATTCGCCCAGCAACTGTGACTTGGCGAGGTTCGGGTAATGCAACGCCTTGGACGTCGGGTCGTCCGGCCGACCCGCCCAGCGCACGAAGGCCGCCACGGCGCGTGCCGGGCGATAGCAGTCCCACAGGTGCAAGCGATAACCCTGAGGGCGCAGCGTGGCCTCTACCCGGGCCAGCGCCTCCGCCGCCGCGGTGCGCAGGAGGCAGACCGGCGCGAGATAGCCCGGCACAGGCGCGCCGGTAAAGTTGTCGCTGCCGGCGTACTTCATGTCCTCGGCGATATCGGCCACCTGGTGGCGCACGACGACGAGGCCGGCCTCGGCAGCGGTGCGCGCATGGGACAAGGGCGGCGTTCCCGCGATGGCGGGAAACGCGCCCAGGGTCAGCGCCAACAGCGGAAGGGGCATCGATCGTCTCGTCATGCGGACATACTGCCATGCTGCCGCGACCCACGATTGCTGACATCATGAGGGTTCGCCGAGGGAGCAGTGCATGATTTCAACGGTGTGGCCCTACCTGGCCGTCATGTTTATCGTGGCGGGCGTGTGGCCCGCGATCGAGCGACGCCATGGCGGGAAGGTCTTCGACATCCTGCCGCCCATCGTGCTCACCTATCTCAGCGTCACCGCGCTGTCGGTGGCTGGCGTGTGGTCCGCCTCGGCCGAGATACGCGCCGCGCAGTCGGCCATCGTGACGCAGCTGGTCCCGGCCCTGATCTTCCTGCTGATGATCGGCTGCGATGTGCGGGCGATCATCCGCCTGGGGCCTCGCGTGCTCGGCGTCTTCGCCTGCACCTCGATCAGCCTCTTCATCGCCTTCATCCTCGCCTTCCTGCTCTACCGTCACTGGTTACCGGGCGATGGCTGGAAACCGCTGGCCGCCCTGTCCGGGAGTTGGGTCGGCGGCACCGCCAACCTGATCGCGGTCAAGCAGGCCATCGGCATGTCCGACACTTCGCTGGCCACGGCGCTGCTGACCGACGCGCTGTGTTACTCGATGTGGGTGGTAGTGCTGTTCTCGGTCGCGCGCCTGGCGCCCGTCTTCAATCGATGGACCCGGGCCACCTCGAGCGCCGACCTGGCCGACCTGGCGATCGCGGACAGCGCACCGCGGCCACCCGCGACGACGGAAGGCGTGCTGCTGTGGCTGGGCATCGCGTTGCTGGCGGCCACGCTGGCCTCCGCCGCCGGCGCGCGGCTTCCCGTCGGCGGCATGGTCTCGGGCACGACCTGGACGATCCTGCTCGCCACGCTCGCCGGACTGGTGCTGGCGCAGACCCCACTGGCACGCCTGCCCGGTGCCCAGGCGGTATCCAGCGCGATGCTGGTCTGCGTCGTCGCCGTGCTCGCCTCGCAGGGCAGCTTTGCCGGCATCGCCGCCGCGCCGGTGTACCTGCTGTGCGGGGTGACGGTGATCGCTCTGCATGCCGTCCTGCTGGTCATGGCCGCACGGCTGTTTCGTTTCGATCTGTACCTGTGCGGCATCGCCTCGCTGGCCCACATCGGCGGGGTGGCCGCCACGCCGGTGCTGGCGGCCACCTATGCCCGCTCGCTCGTGCCGGTCGGCATCCTGCTGGCCCTGCTGGGCTATATCCTTGGCACCGGCTTCGGCCTCGTCGTCGCCGCCGTGCTGTCCCGACTCGCCGCCTGACCGGAATTCCACGCATGCCCCTGTTCCGCCATGCCCTGCTCGCCGTCGCCATCGTCATGGCCTCCAGTGGTGCGTGCCCTGCCGCCGATCGTACCGCCGCGGCGAACGAGCCGCCGGCCAGCGGCGCCACGGCCGTCCCCGGTGTGCTCGACGCGCAGCTTTCGGCGGACTACTGGGTGTCGCGCCTGCCGGACGCCGACGGTGTCGTGCTCGATCGCGCGGCCATCGATGCGCTGAACCGGACGCTGCTGCGCGTCGATCCGTCGATGCACGACCTTCGACACCTGCCGGCCACGCTCACGCACGCGCAGGTGGCGGCGCTGCTGGCGAAGGTGTCGAAGCGTCCCACGTCACCCTTGTTCGGCACGGACGGCCAGCCCCTGCCCCGCCCGGCCCTGGAAGCCGTCCTGGCCAACGACGCGTCGGATGCGGTGCCCGACCACGTGACGCCGCGTTACGGCATGGCCGTGCGCCGCACGCCGTTGCGCAGCCATGCAACGGCGCTGCGCGTATTCAGCCGGCCCGGCGATACCGATATCGACCGCTTCCAGGAAAGCACGCTGTTTCCCGGCGATCCAGTCGTAGTGGTGCACGCGAGCGCGGACGGGGCCTGGGTGTTCGCGATCAGCACGCGCTACGCCGCATGGACGCCCGCCGATGGCATTGCCTACGGCAGCGCGGCACAGGTGTTCGGGCATGCGGATGCCACGCCCTATCGCGTCATCACCGGCGCCACGCCGCGCACCGTCTTCACACCGGAGGCGCCGGCGCTGTCGGCCCTGCCGCTCGACATGGGCACGCGCGTGCCGCTGGATACCTCACTGCCGCCGGACCAGCCCGTCAATGGGCAGCACCCCTACACGTCATGGGTACTCAGCCTGCCGGTACGCGATGCGCGGGGCCAGCTGTCGTTCCGCCCCGCCCTGCTCCAGCGCAACCAGCCATCGGCCGCCGACTACCTCCCCCTGACCCGGGCGAACATCCTCCGCCAGGCCTTCCGTTTCCTCGGCGAGCGCTACGGCTGGGGGCACGACTTCGACGGGCGCGATTGCAGCGGCTTCGTTTCCGACGTCTACCGCAGCATGGGCGTGCAGATGCCGCGCAACACCGGCGACCAGGCATCCAGCCCGGGCCTCGCGCACACCGTGTACACCGACAAGGACACCCACGAGGCACGCCTGGCCGCCGCCATGGCGCTCGATGTCGGCGATCTCGTCTACATCCCGGGCCACGTGATGATGGTGATCGGCAAGGTCGATGGAAAACCGTACGTCATCCACGACGTGGGCGGCATCGGCCTGCGCCAGGCCGATGGCAGCCTGCGCCGCATCAAGCTCAACGAAGTGGCCGTGACGCCGCTGCTGCCGCTGATGTTCGACGAGCGCACGACCTTCCTCGATCGCATGACCAGCATCGTACGCATCCGTTGAGGTAGCCATGAAGATCGTCGCATGCCACGTCGCCCTGCTCCGCGTACCGTTGCGCACACCGTTCCGGACGGCCTTGCGCGAGGTGGACAGCGTCGCGGACGTCGTGGTCACGCTGCAGGCCGACGATGGCCGGCTCGGCTACGGCGAGGCGCCGCCGACCGCGGCCATCACCGGCGAAACCCTCGGCTCGATCACGGCCGCGATCACGCAACACATCGCCCCCCGCGTGATCGGCGAGGACGCCGCCGACCTCAACCGCGTCGTGGGGTTGATCCAGACGTCGATGGTCGGCAACCACAGTGCGAAAGCCGCGGTGGACATCGCACTGCACGACCTATGGGCGCAGCACCACGGCGCACCGCTCTACCGCTTGCTCGGCGGCGGATGTGCCCAGCTGACCACCAACCTCACCATCAGCGTCAACGCCATCGACACCATGGTCGACGATGCGCTCGATGCCCTGGCGCGCGGCTATACCGCATTGAAGATCAAGATCGGCAAGGACACGGATGACGACGTCGCACGGGTCAGGGCCATCCACGCCGCGGTAGGCGACCGCGCCGTGCTTCGCCTGGACGCCAACCAGGGCTGGACGGCCAAACAGGCCGTCAGGGCGATACGGCGACTCGAGGATGCGGGCGTGCCGATGGACCTCGTCGAACAACCCGTGAAGGCGAGCGACCTCGATGGCCTCGGCTATGTTACCCGCCATGTGGCGACGCCGATCATGGCCGATGAAAGCGCCTTCGGGCCGCATGAGGTACTCGACGTGATCCGTCGCGGTGCGGCGGACATCATCAATATCAAGCTGATGAAAGCCGGCGGCATTGCCCATGCCCTGCGCATCGCCGACATTGCCGGTATGCACGGCGTGCCGTGCATGATGGGCTGCATGCTGGAAAGCAGCGTCAGTGTGGCCGCCGCGGCGCACGTGGCTGCCGCGCGATCACAGGTCATCACCCGCGTGGACCTGGACGGCCCGTCGCTGTGCGCGTTCGATCCCGTGGACGGCGGCGTGCACTTCGATGAATCGCGGATCGCCCTGCCGGATACGCCGGGCCTGGGCATCCGCGCCATCCGTGGCCTTGAACCCTTCTGAGCCCGTGCCCTTATCAAGGTGAACGTATGCCTCGTTTCCTTTTCGCCCTCTTCGGTGGCTTCCTTGTCTCGCTGGCCGCAGGCGCGAGCGCCTTCGAGGCGCCGGTGGCCTGGTCCGTTTCGCGGCAGATGATCGTCGTGACCACGGACGACTGGCACACCGACCATGGCACGCTGCGTAACTACGAACGCGATGCGGGCGGCTGGCACTCGGTCGGGCCGCCGGTGTCCGTCGCCATCGGCAAGCATGGCAGCGCCTGGGGCATCGGCCTGCACCCGGCGCCGACCGGGGGCCCGGTCAAGGTCGAAGGCGACGGTCGCAGCCCTGCCGGCATCTTCCGGATCGGCGAAGCCTTCGGTTACGCGGAACACAACGCCACGGCCCTGCCGTATCGCGGCCTGTCCGCCTCGGACTATTGCGTTGACGTCGGCAGTTCGCCTTATTACAACCAACTGGTCGACGAGACCAAGGTGGGCGAGGAAGCGGTCGCCGGCGCGACCGAACCCATGCGCCGCGACCTGCACTTCCATGGCGACCATGCGTATCGGATCGGCTTCGTCATCGAGCACAACGCCGCGGGTCGCAAAGGCGCGGGCAGTTGCATCTTCGCGCACCTGTGGAAATCGCCGACATCGCCCACCGCAGGCTGCACGGCGATGACCGACGAAGCGATGGAACGTTTGCTCGGCTGGCTCGATCCGAAGAAGAAACCGGTGTTCGTTTTGTTGCCGCGTGCGGAGTACGGACGACTTCGTGATGCGTGGAATCTACCTGCGCTGTAGCTGGTCACAGAGTGACCAACAGAACGCAAGTGAACGCTACCCAAGGCAAAAAGTGACTTATCCACACGGTTATGCAGGCGGTATCCACATCCGCTGTGGATAAAGCTTTACGAAGTCGACGCTAACTGGTCACTAACTAATCAGTGCAACTCAAGTCGCTGTTACCAAAGGCGGATTCGGAGTTATGCACATGGTTATGCAGTCGATGTCCACACAGGTTGTGGATGAAGTCGGACGCAGAGCATGGGACATCCGGGTGGCGGAAACGCTAGCCCGATGCTATGCGTCGCTTCATTCGGTGGCGGAAGGTCGAGGGTTCGCGCACGTGCGTGCGCTCCTACGGGGCGACGATTTCTCAAAAAAAAAACCGCGACCCGGAGGCCGCGGTTTTTCCGACACTCGCCGAGGCGAGCGACGTGTCTTACTTCATCAGACCCGCGAGGGTCTTGCCGAGGTCGGCCGGCGACTTGACCGTGGTCACGCCTGCCTTCTCGAGCGCGGCGAACTTGGCTTCCGCCGTGCCCTTGCCGCCGGAGATGATCGCGCCGGCATGGCCCATGCGCTTGCCCGGAGGTGCCGAAGCACCGGCGATGAACGACACCACCGGCTTCTTGACGTACTGGCTGATGAACTCGGCCGCATCTTCTTCCGCGCTGCCACCGATTTCGCCGACCATGATGATGCCTTCGGTCTGCGGATCGTCCTGGAACAGCTTCAGGCAGTCGATGAAGTTGAGGCCATTGATCGGGTCGCCGCCGATGCCGATGCAGGTGGACTGGCCCAGGCCTTCGTTCGTGGTCTGGAACACCGCTTCGTACGTGAGGGTGCCCGAGCGCGAGACGATACCGACCTTGCCCGGTTTGTGGATGTGGCCCGGCATGATGCCGATCTTGCACTCACCCGGGGTGATGACGCCGGGGCAGTTCGGACCGACCAGCACGACGTCCGGGTGCGACTTCAGCACGTTCTTCACGCGCATCATGTCGAGCACCGGGATGCCTTCGGTGATCGTGACGATGATCTTGATGCCACCGGCGATGGCTTCGAGGATCGAGTCGGCCGCGAACGGCGGCGGCACGAAGATGACCGACGCGTCGGCGCCGGTCTGGTCGACCGCGTCACGCACCGTGTTGAAGACGGGCAGGCCGATGTGCTCGGAACCGCCCTTGCCCGGGGTCACGCCACCGACGACCTTGGTGCCGTAATCGATGGCCTGCTCGGCGTGGAAGGTACCCTGCTGTCCGGTGAAGCCCTGGACGAGGACCTTGGTGTTCTTGTTGATCAGGACGCTCATTTAGATTCGCTCCTCAGGCCGCTGCGGCCACGGCCTTGCGGGCCGCGTCGTTGAGATCGTCGGCCGGCGTGATCGCCAGACCCGAGTTGGCCAGCAGTTCGCGGCCCTTCTCGACGTTGGTGCCCTGCAGGCGAACGATGACGGGGATCTGCAGACCCACTTCCTTCACGGCCGCGATGATGCCTTCGGCGATCAGGTCGCAACGCACGATGCCGCCGAAGATGTTGACCAGTATGGCCTTGACCTTGTCGGACGAGAGGATGAGCTTGAACGCCTCGGAGACGCGCTCCTTGGTGGCGCCGCCGCCGACGTCGAGGAAGTTGGCCGGCTCGCCGCCCGCCAGCTTGATCACGTCCATCGTGGCCATCGCCAGGCCGGCGCCGTTGACCATGCAGCCGATCGTGCCGTCCATCGTGACGTAGTTGAGGTTGTGCTGGACGGCGGCCGCTTCGGCGGCGTCTTCCTGCGTGAGGTCGCGCATGGCGGCCAGGTCGGCGTGACGGAACTCGGCGTTGTCGTCCGAGTTGACCTTGCCGTCGAGCGCGGCGAGGTTGCCGTCCTCGAGGATGGCGAGCGGGTTGAGCTCGACCAGGGCCAGATCTTTCTCATTGAACAGCTTGTAGAGGCCCAGCATGATCTTGACCAGCTGGCCGACCTGCTTCGGGTTCAGGTCCATCTTGAACCCGAGGTCGCGGCACTGGTACGGCTGCAGGCCTTCGACGAAATCCACCTGGAAGGTGTGGATGTCTTCCGGGGTCTCGGCGGCCACCTGCTCGATGTCGACGCCGCCATGCTTGGAGGCGATGAACGAGATCGACTTGGTGTCACGATCGGTGAGGATCGAGAGGTAGAGTTCCTTCGCGATGTCGGTCGCATCGGTCACCAGCACCAGGTTCACCGGCAGCGCGCGGCCGGCGGACTGGTAGGTTTCCATGTTGGTACCGAGCATGCCCTTGGCGGCATCGCGGACGGCATCGAGGCTGCGGCAGAACTTGACGCCACCGGCCTTGCCGCGGCCACCGGCATGGATCTGGGCCTTGACCATCCACTGCGAGCCACCAAGGTGCTTGGCGGCGTCGACAGCGGCGTCGGGAGAGTTGGCAACCTTGCCCGGGGGCACGGCGATGCCGTACTTGGCGAACAGTTCTTTAGCCTGGTACTCGTGGAAATTCATTCGATACCTCGAGCGAACGGGAGAAGCGTGTGAATGCATGCGGGCCAGGAGCGGCCTGCACGGGAGTGGGGGATGCTTCGATCGATCACGCCAGAATGACGCAATACGGCCGCGTATTTTCCCGGAAGGCGCCCCGGATGGAAAGGGGCGCCGCGACATTGGCCCCGGGACGGCCGGTCCGGGCTGCAGGAATGGTGTGTTGCCGTGCCCCGGCGCCGCCTATACTGGCCCTCATCGAGGCCCCGGGGGGCCACCGGCGGAGAACCATCCACGTGTCCACGCCCGCGCCGACCAGCGCCTCCAGCTCGCGCGCCGTGCAGAACACGGCCCGCCACGAACTGTTCTTTTTCAACTACTTCCGGCTGGGTCAGGCCGCGGTCTACACCGCGCTGGCGTTCCGCCCCGAGCACATGAACTGGCCGGCCCTGCCGGAGCCCCTGGCCGCCCGGCTGCTCGCCCTGGCCTACCTGCTGGCCGCCCTGGTCATGGTCTCGCGCACGCGGGTTTCCCTGCACCGGCCCGTCCTCATCGTCTCCATCGGCCTGACGCTGGACATCGCCGCCGCTCTTTTCGCCCTGGTCCTCATGCACGACGTGCGCATGGGCGTGGCCATGATGCTGGCGGTCAACATGGCCACCGGCGCCTTGCTGCTGCCCTTCCGGCTGTCGATGTTCTTCGCGGCGCTGGCCACCCTGGCCATGCTGGGCCACTGCCTGTTCGACCTGGACGAACCCACCGCCGGCGACCGCGAACTGGTGGAATATGGGCTGTTCGGCGCAGCCTACTTCGCCTGCGCCTCGCTGTGCTACATGCTGGGCCGCAATATCCGCGCGTCGGAGGCCCTGGCCGAGCAGCGCGGCATCGACCTGGCCAACCTGTCCCAGGTGAACGAGCTGATCATCCGGCGCATGAAGACCGGCGTGCTGCTGGTCGACGAAGGCAACCGTATCCACCAGCTCAACGAGTCCGCGTGGATGCTGATGGGCAATCCTTCGGCCGAACAGCGCGACCTGGGCAGCCTGGCACCGGAGCTGTCGCGGCGGCTTTACCACTGGCGCACGTCCGGCAAGCTGGACGAGAGCGCAACCATGCTGGCCGACGGCACCCCCGAGGTCATCCCCCGGTTCTCCCGGCTGGCCCCCAACGACGATTCGCACGTCCTGATCTTCCTGGACGACACCTCGCTGGTGTCACGGCGTGCCGAGGAGCTGACCCTCAGCTCGCTGGGGCGCCTGTCCGCGTCGATCGCCCACGAGATCCGCAACCCGCTGGCGGCGATCCACTACTCGGCCCAGTTGCTGGCCGAATCCACCGACATGAACGATACCGACCTGCGGATGGTCGAGATCATCAACAACCATTGCTCGCGGCTCAACGAGATCATCGAGAACATCCTGCAGCTTTCCCGACGCGAGCGCTCGCGTCCGGAAACCCTGGACCTGAGCCAGTGGGTGCACCACTTCGTCACCGAATACCGCCTGGGCAACGATCTGGGCGCGGACATCCTGCGCGCCGTCTCGGGCAGCGAGCCCGTGGCCGCTGTCGCGGACCCCCAGCACCTGCAGCAGGTGATCTGGAACCTGGTCCAGAATGCCCTGCGCTACGGGCGCATGCCGGGTGAGCCCGCCCGCGTCATGCTGGTGGCCCGTCACTCGGAGGCCGGCATTCCCATCCTCGAGGTGATTGACCGGGGTCCGGGCATTCCGCCGAAGGTGGCCGCGCAGATCTTCGAGCCGTTCTTCACTACGCACGAATACGGCACGGGCCTGGGTCTCTACCTCGCCCGGCAGATGACCGAGGCCAATCAGGCCGCCCTGGAATACGTGCGCGTGGCAGGCGGCGGCAGCTGCTTCCGGATCAGCCTCACGCCGCCCGCCCGCACGGCGGCGTCGGTGCCCCTGGCCGCCAGGGCGTGAACGGCGCCCTTTGCGCGGGACGCCGGGACGGTTACATTGGCTGTCATCACCGAACCTTTCGGAACCCATGAGCAAGCAGTCCATACTGGTCATCGACGACGAACGCGACATCCGTGAGTTGCTGACCATCACCCTTGGGCGCATGGAGCTCGACGTCGACGCCGTAGGGAGCGTCACCGAAGCACGCAACGCCCTGGCGTCCCGTCGCTACGACCTGTGCTTTACCGACATGCGTCTGCCCGACGGCAGCGGCCAGGAGATCATCGAGCTGATCGCCGCCAACCATCCGGACATGCCCGTGGCGATGATCACCGCGTATGGCAACGTCGATGCAGCGGTAACCGCCCTGAAAGCGGGCGCATTCGACTTCGTGTCCAAGCCGGTGGATATCCACCTCCTGCGCCGCCTCGTCCGCACGGCCTTGCGCCTCTCCGAAGAACGCAAGACGGAAACCGGCGCCAAGGGTGCACCGGGCGCCGATCGCCTGATAGGCGACTCGCCCGTCATGACCGAAGTACGCGGGAAGATCGTCAAGCTGGCGCGCAACCAGGCGCCGGTGTATATCGGCGGCGAATCGGGGGTGGGCAAGGAACTGGTCGCCCGGCTGATCCACGAGCTGGGCCCCCGCGCGGCGGGCGCTTTCGTGCCCGTGAACTGCGGCGCCATTCCGTCGGAACTGATGGAAAGCGAGTTCTTCGGCCACCGCAAGGGCAGCTTCACGGGTGCCCATGCCGACAAGGAGGGCCTGTTCCAGGCGGCCCAGGGCGGCACGCTGTTCCTCGACGAGGTGGCCGAGCTGCCCCTGCACATGCAGGTGAAGCTGCTGCGGGCGATCCAGGAAAAAGCCGTGCGCCCCATCGGCGGCCGTGACGAGATCCCCGTGGACGTGCGCATCCTTTCGGCCACGCACAAGAACCTGGCCCTGCTGGTCGAGCAAGGCCTGTTTCGCCAGGACCTGTTCTATCGCATCAACGTGATCGAGCTGCGCGTACCACCGTTGCGCGAGCGCCGCGGCGACGTGCCCAAGCTGGCCGAGTTTGTCCTGCGCCAGCTCGCCGTGGAATCCGGTGGCGGCGCACCCGGCCGGCTGCAACCCGAAGCGCTGGCCGCGCTGGAGGCCTACCAGTTCCCGGGCAACGTGCGCGAACTGGAGAACATCCTCGAGCGCGCCATGGCCATGTGCGAAGGCGATGCCATCGAGGCGGAGGACCTGATGTTGCCGCAACGTACGGCGGCGCCTGCCCCTTCCGGTGCGGATGCCGCCACGGGCAGCGTGGCCCAAGCGCCTGCCAGCGGACTCTCGGCCGGCGGTGCCGACGGTTCGCTGGAAGATTTCATTTCCAACATCGAGCGCGACACGATCATCAAGGCGCTGGAAGAATCGCGGTACAACAAGACCGCGACCGCCAAGAAGCTGGGCATCACGTTCCGCGCCTTGCGGTACAAGCTGAAGAAGCTCGGGATCGATTGATGCGCCACCGCGCGTGACAGCGCCGCACCGTCATGGCCAGGCCGGCGTAGACGAGCACCGCGAGCATGGCGTTGAGGACAAGGCCGCCGAACAGCCCCCAGCCACGCTGGAAATCCTCATCCGGTGACGGTAGCTGCAGCCAGGGGGTAGCGAACAGGGGCACCTGCATGACCCCGCGCACGAGGTCGAACGCCGGGCCCTCCACGCATCGCGGATAGAGGCAGGAGGTCTGCCAGAGCAGGATCGACAGCGACGCCATGAGGTGCACCAGGCTCGCGACGATGAAGCCGACGAGGTATGTGGCGATCGTCATGCGACGCACGATGGCGTCGGCTTCCTTTTGCATATCCCAGAACATCGCACTCCCCGAAGCCGTGGCGGCCTGCGGCAGCGCAGACACGTGTCGGGAAGACGTTAGTCGGATACCCCTTCCATCGATATGGAAGGATTCTGAAAAATGCAGGCATTCCGCTAGGCGACGCGAAAGGGATCAGCCGCCCTTGCCCTCGCTCGCCTCCAGCGCCTCACGCACCTTGCGCAGCAGTGCGCGCGACTGGATCGGCTTGTGCAGCACGTAGAGGTGATCCAGCTGCGGCAGTTCGTCGAGGTTGGGCGGGGCGTCCGGCCGGGCCAGCAACAGCACCGCGCGGCTGTAGCCGTGCTCGAGCAGCGCGGCCAGCGTGCGCACGCCGGTGAACAGGTTCATATCGGCGTCCATCACCACGAGGTCCGGCACGCCGTGGGCCTCGATCCATTGCAGCGCGGCCGTGCCACTCTGGCTGGCGCCGGCCTGGTAGCCATAGGCATCCAGCGTGTCGACCAGCAACGACAACTGCACGGCTTCCTCGACCACCACGAGCACGCGCTCGGCTTCGCCCTGCAGCGACGCATCCATGATGGACGCCGGGGCGGCGTCCTCGTCTTCACTGTTGAGCGGCAGGTAGAGGTGGAACTGCGTGCCTTCACCCACCACGCTGCGCACGCGCATGAGGCCGCCGTGGCTGGCGACGATGCGCTTGCACGAGAGCAGGCCGAGGCCCGTGCCGGTCTCCTTGGTAGTGAAGAACGGCTCGAACAGGCGCGACAGGACGTCCGGCGGCATGCCCAGTCCGGTATCGATCACGGACAGGCGCAGGTAACGGCCCGGGTGCGGCTGCTCGCCTTCCAGGAAGAAATCGTCCGCCAGGCTCGCCTGCGTGGTCTCGATACGCAGCGTGCCGCCGGCAGGCATGGCCTGGAAAGCGTTGAGGCTGAGGTTGAGCAGACACTGCTGCAGCTCGGTGTGGTTGCCCTCGAAGGTGACATCCGCGTCATATACCTCGATCGTCATGTTGACGGTTCGCGGCACGCTGCCCTGCAAAAGCAATTTCAAGGCATCCAGCAGGGCGCCCAGACGCACCTGTTCCGCGCGCCGCGCGCCGCGCGCGAACGACAGCATCGACGACACCATCTCCAGGCCACGGCGCCCACAGTCGCGCACCAGCGTGCCCAGGCGGGCGAGGCGCGGATCGTCGGCGTAGTCTTCCAGCGTATCGCCGGCCAGCAGCAGCGGCTGCAGCAGGTTGCGCAGGTCGTGGCTGAGGCCGCCTGCCAGCAGGGCCAGGCTCTCGAAGCGCTGCGCGCGGATCAGTTCCTGCTCCGCACGGGCGCGACCGCGCTGCTCTTCCGCTTCGCGCAGGGCACGCCTTACGGCGGACGCCAGTCGCGCCGTGTTGTGCTTGAGGATGTAATCCGTGGCGCCGTTGCGCAGCGCCTCGATGGCGGCTTCCTCACCCAAGGTGGCGGAAATGAAGATGAAGGGTATGGCGGTATTGCGTTCGCGCAGCAGCTGCAAGGCCCGCTCACCGCTGAAGGTAGGCAGGCTGAGGTCGGACAGCACGATATGCGGGTCGAACCCGTCGAGGCCCGCGAGGAACGCCGCCTCGTCGTCGACGAGCAACACCTCGTAGTCGAGCCCGTCCTGCTCCAGCTCGGCCTGAATGAGCTCCGCATCGAGCTCGTTATCCTCTACCTGGAGGATGCGCACTTTCCGGTTCTGGTCCTGCCCACCCATATCAGTCGCCCGGCTCCTGGCTCAATCGCCGTCCGGGCGCTGGTTCAGCACCGCCCAGAAGTGGCCGAGCGTCTGCACGGCGGTGAAGAACTGCTGCACGTCGACCGGCTTGAGCACGTAGGCGTTCACGCCAAGGTCCCAGCTGCGGGCCAGGTCGCTCTCTTCGCGCGACGAGGAAAGGATCACCACCGGCAGGCGGCGCCACCGCTCTTCCGTTCGCAGCTCCTTGAGGACTTCCAGGCCATCCTTGCGCGGCATCTTGATGTCCAGCAGGATCACCGCCGGATCGCCCGGGTCACGCGTCGCGTAGGGGCCCCGACGATGCAGCCAGTCGAGGCAGTCCACGCCGTCTTCCACGTGCACCACGGGATTGGCCAGCTTTGCCTCCCTCAGGGCGTCCATCGCCATTTCCGCATCGGCCATGGAATCTTCGACGATGAGGATCGTATGCAGCTTGGCCTTGGCGTCGATCATGTGTCACCTGTGTGGGCGTCCGCACTATCGGAGGCCGGCAATGAGAAGTGGAACGTCGCACCGCGGTCCGTCTCGCCCTCGGCCCAGGTCCGCCCGCCGTGTCTCGCGATGATGCGGCGCACGTTGGCCAGGCCGATACCGTTACCCGGGAACTCCGAGGCGCGGTGCAGGCGCTGGAAGACACCGAACAGCTTGCTTGCGTACTGCATGTCGAAACCGGCGCCGTTGTCGCGCACGGCAAACTCGTAATCGCCTGCCGCGCTGCGCTCGAGGGTAACCTCGACGATCGCTTTCTCGCGGTTGGCGGTGTACTTGACCGCGTTACCCAGCAAGTTCTGCCAGACGGTGCGCAACATGTTCTCGTCGCCGACGACGATGGGCAGGGGAGCGATCCGCCACTCGATCTGGCGGTCGCGTACCTCGGTTTCAACCAGGGCGCGCGCCTCTTCCACCAGCGACTGCATATCCACCGCCTGCAGCCGCAACGCGCCGCGGCCCAGGCGGGAGAACACCAGCAGGTCGTCGATCAGCTGCGCCATGCGGCGGGAGGAATGGGTAATGACGTCGATGTAGTGCCTGACCCGGTCGTCGGAACGGTCGGCCAGGTGCGCTTCCAGCTTGCCGGCGAACCCGGCGATGTGCCGCAGCGGCGCACGCAGGTCGTGCGAGACGGAATAGCTGAAGGCCTCCAGCTCGCGATTGACGTCGGAGATCTGCTCCACCTTGCCCTCGAGCTGGCGATTGAGCTCGCTGACCTTCTGCTCGACCAGCGCTCGCGCCGTGATGTCGCTGACGGTCAGCAAGACCGCCGGCGCATCGTTGTCCGACTCTTCGATACGGCGCGCATTGATCACCACGAAGCGGTCGATGCCGTCCACGGTGCGCTGGGTGAGTTCGTAATCCCACAGTTCGCGGTCGCGCGCCACCACGTCGCTGAGGCGCTGCAACAGCGACGTGTCGCTCCATGCGCCTTCGCCGATCTCGTTGATCGGCAGCTTGCTGTCACGCTCACGGTCGAAACCGTACAGCTCGGCGAACGCCGTATTGACCAGCAACGTACGCAGCGAAGCGTCCAGCATTGCGATAGGCTCGCGCACGGCCTGCACGATCAGTTGCGAGCGATTCACGGCGTCGGACGCCTGCACCTCCGCTTTCAGGCGGATCGCGATCTGTCGCTCGGACACCACCACCACGATCGCCAGCAGCGCGATCTGCGCCAGCGAGGCGATCAGCAGCACCGTTCGGTTGTCCGATGCCGAATCCAGGGCCTGCGCGCGACGCTGTTCCAGCAGCGTGGATTCCTCCGCCAGCAGGTCGATCA
This sequence comes from Luteibacter sp. ME-Dv--P-043b, assembly GCF_030209605.1. Classification (NCBI taxonomy): domain Bacteria; kingdom Pseudomonadati; phylum Pseudomonadota; class Gammaproteobacteria; order Lysobacterales; family Rhodanobacteraceae; genus Luteibacter; species Luteibacter sp. ME-Dv--P-043b. Next base: position 40,563 of record NZ_JARVRT010000013.1, on the reverse strand, counting down.
CCGTCTGGCGAATGGGAAAGAGGACGCGTATGTCCTCCATGGCCTTGAATGCGCCTTCGCGATCGCCCGCCCTGAGCCGGTCCATCGCCCGCTCGCAAAGGGTCGCCCGGCTGTTCGCCATCGCTTCCAGGCCGCCCAGGCGCGTGAGTTGCTGCGGATTGTCGGACATCATCAGGCGCAGGTCGCCGATGAGACCGGGGACCAGCTTGCGGTTCGCGGCCAGCCGCTCTTCCAGTTGGGGGTCGGCCGGCGCGCCCGCCAGCAGGGTGTACGCCGCCGCCTCGCTGCCGCGCAGGATGGCGTCGACACGATAGACGCCGGCCTTGATCTCGGCCGTATGCGTCACCCAGTCGCGGGTGGACAGGGCGGCATCCGCACTGGACCGATTGACCACGTATGGCAAGGCCACGATGACGAGCACCGCCGTGAGCAGACTCGCGATACGCCAGCGCGCCCCCATCCTTACGATCATGCTGTCGTGTTCCCCGCGACGAATCCTGCCCCTGAAGGACATGGATTATAGACGCTGGGTACTTCGATTCGCTGGTGACGCAAGGACACACCCTGGGGACGCGATAACGGGTGCGCCCCTTCCCGCCATGTGCCGTTCCGGCATCGGCGGGATAAGTGACGCACCCGTTGGATGAAAGGCGTGCTTAATGCCCAAAAAGCCGTGAAGGTTCCGTGAGCCCTGCCGAGGGTGGGCTCAGGGAGCCGCTCCGGTCATCGAGTAAGGCGCCGAGCCCGGCTGCTGGCCCCAGCCTTTTGCCGGCTCCGCCTGCATGGTGAAGTGCAGCTCGCCCCCGGCCACGATGTCCTCGTGACGGATGAAGGTGCGGTCCAGCGGCTTGCCGTTGAGCGTCACCCCGCCGATATAGGGATGCGCGGCGTCGAGCCGGTCGGCCGACACCGTGAACCGCTTGCCGCCGGGCAGGTTCAGCGTGGCCTTCTCCACGAACGGCCGCCCGATCACGTACTCGTTGCTGCCCGGGGCCACCGGATAGAAGCCCAGCGAGCTGAAGATGTACCAGGCGGACATCTGGCCCAGGTCGTCGTTGCCGACCAGGCCGGTGGGCGTCGGGCTGTACTGCGTCTTCATGATCTGGACCAGCCGCTCCTGCGTCTTCCAGGGTTGGCCCGCGTAGTCGTACAGGTAGGCCACCTGATGGCTGGGCTCGTTGCCATGCGCATACCAGCCGATCAGGCCGGTGATGTCCTCGACGTGGGCGAACGACTTGGGGTCCACCTTGGCATCGAATACCGAATCCAGCTTCTTGACGAAGGCATCCGTTCCGCCCAGGGCCGCGATCAGTCCGGCAACGTCCTGCGGCACGTACCAGGAGTACTGCCACGCGTTGCCCTCGGTGTAATCGCTGCCATAGGCGGCCGACGACGGATCGAACGGTTCGCGGAAGGCGCCGTCGCTCTTGCGCGCGCGAAGAAAGCCGGTACGCGTGTCGAAGCTGTTCTTCCAGTTGCCGGCACGCTTCATGAAGGTCGCGGCGACATCGTCCTTGCCCATCGCCTTGGCCATGCGCGCCAGCGACCAGTCGTCGAACGCGTACTCGACGGTCTTGGACGCGGCTTCGGGCTGCCGATCGATCGGCACGTAGCCGAGCTTCATGTAATCGTCCAGGCCGCCGTAGGGGCCGTACGTGGCACTGGCGACCATCGCCGCCAGCGCCTTGTCGGCATCGAACCCGCGGATACCCTTCATATAGGCATCGGCGATGACCGGCACGGCGTGGTAGCCGACCATGCACCAGGTTTCCATGCCCTGGTAGGCCCAGATCGGCAGGATGCCGAAGGGACTGGCCTCGCGCGCCGCGATCAGCGAATTGACGAACTGGCTGCTCATGTCGGAGCGCAGCAGCGTCACCAGCGGCTGCTGCGCGCGGTATACGTCCCACAGCGACCACGTGGAATAGAAGTCGAAGCCCTTGGCGGTGTGCACCTGGTTGTCGGGGCCGCGGTACTGCCCGTTGACGTCCATCGACAGGCTGGGGGAGATCATCGCGTGGTACAGCGCGGTGTAGAACATCCGTCGAGTGTCCACCGGGGCCTGCACGTCCACCGTCGACAACACCTTTTCCCAGGCCCCACGAGCCTCGGCGCGACGCGCGTCGAAGTCGAAGCCCTGGCCATCGGCGTCCAGGTTGGCCACCGCGTTGTCCTCGCTGACCGAGGACACGGCGACCTTCACCACCAGCGGCTTGCCCAGCTTGCCGAAATCGAACACGCCCTCCAGCGCACGACCGCTGATGCCGTCGGTGTCGTCGGCACGGTTGCCCGGCCCACTGAAGCCGCGGTAGGCGATCGCCTCCTCACGGTTCTTCAACGCACGGGAGGTCATCGGCTGGTTGAAACGCATGGCGAAATACAGCTGGCGGCCGGGCGCCCAGCCCCGCGTGGTGCGTCCGCCGGTGACCGTACCGTCCGCACGCACGCGCAGCGACGACCAGAGTACCTTGCCGTCGTAATCGTAAATGCTGGGCCGCAGGTCCAGCAGCAGGTGCGCCGGCTTGCCCGCCGGAAAGGTGTAGCGGTGCCAGCCGACCCGCGCACCGGCCGTCAGTTCCGCACGTACGCCGTAGTCGGCCAGCGTAACGGCGTAGTACCCTGCCTCGGCGCGTTCGGTCGTATGGTCGAAACGCGAGCGATAGCCGCTGCCGGGCTTGTCGGGGGAGCCCGGGTCCAGCTTCACGTCACCGGCAACGGGCATGACGAGGACATCGCCCAGGTCGGAATGGCCGCTGCCGGAGAAATGCGTATGGGAGAAACCGAGGATGCTCGTGTCGCCGTACTGGTAACCGGCGGCCCATTTGTAGGCGTGCTTGACGTCCGGCATCGCCGTGTCGGGGGACAGCTGGATCATGCCGAAGGGCACCGTGGCGCCCGGAAAGGTATGACCGTCGCCGCCGGTGCCGATCATCGGATCGACCGCCGCAAAGGCGCTGGTGGGTCGGTCGGCGGCGGCGGATGTCAGGATCGGCAGGGCAAGGCCCAGGGCGGCGGCGAGCAGGCCGCGACGCAGGCGGGCGGAGTTCGGCATGGATGGTTCCCCTCGAATGAACGCTTGACGAGCGGTCGCGATCGTTTGGATCGTGACAAACGGATCGAACGTAGCAAAGATAGCCGGCCCATGCATGTTGCAGTGCGTGATGCATCCCAGACCACACCGCGCGATGATCGCCCGGTTTAGATCGTTTGAAGGAGCCCTGAATGCCGAGGATCACCCCGCAACGCCGCAAGGTGACCCTCGCCGACATCGCGCTGGGGTGCGATGTGTCGCGGGCCACGGTGTCGCTGGTCCTGCGCGGCAGCCCCCTGGTCAACTCCGCGACGCGCGCGCGGGTCGAGGCGGAGCTCAAACGGCAAGGCTACGTCTATAACCGCGCGGCGGCCAACCTGCGCCGACGCACCTCCTCCAGTATCGGCCTGGTCATCAACGACCTGGGCAACCCGTTCTTCGCCGAGTTCGCGGCAGGTGCCGACGAGGCGCTGGCCAGCGCCGGCTACGTCACCCTGCTGGGCAATACTGGCGAATCGCCGGACCGCCAGCAGGCGGTGCTCAACTCCCTGATCGAACACGGCCCCGCCGGCATCATCCTCTCGCCGGCCGAAGGCAGCGAGGGGGAGCAGGTGCTGGCGGCGGTCGGCATGCACACGCCGCTGCTGGTGTTCAACCGCGAGCTGCCGGACGACGAAGGCGCCCATCGCTGGGACACCCTGGAGATGGACAACGAGCACGGCGCCCGGCTCGCCACGGAGCACCTCATCGGCCTCGGCCACCGGCGCATCGCCTTCTTCGGTGGCCACCGCGATTCCAGCTCGGTGGCCCAGCGTCGCAAGGGCTATGCCGGCGCCATGCAGGACGCCGGCCTGCCGGTCGATCCCGCCTGGCTGGTGGAAAGCGCGCCCACGCGCCTGGAAGCCGCCCGGCAGACCGGCGCGCTGTTCGCCCGCGACCCGGCACCTACCGCAGCCGTCTGCTACAACGACGCCGTCGCGCTGGGCCTGATCCTCGGCCTGACCAAGCGCGGCCGGCGCCCCGGCGAGGATTTCGCCCTGACCGGCTTCGACGATGTGGCGGAGGCCTCGGTGTGCGTACCGCCCCTCACCACCGTCGCGGTCGATCCGCGTGGCCTGGGCCGACGCAGCGCCGAACTCATCCTCGAACGACTTCGCAACCCCGAGACGGACACCGCTTATACGATCGCGCCGGTACGGCTGGTCGTACGCGAAAGCAGTTGTCCGCCCTCTTCACCCTGACCCACTACCTGGAGCGCCCCATGGCCACCGGATCCACGCCATTGCCCACCTCGTCTTCGACGAGCACGGGCGACACCCGTTACACCTACTTCCCGCTCGCCCTCGGCGTGATGACCACGATCTTCTTCATGTGGGGCTTCCTGACCTGCCTGAACGACATCCTGATCCCGCACCTCAAGGGTGTGTTCGAGCTGAACTACTTCCAGGCGATGCTCATCCAGTTCACCTTCTTTGGCGCGTATTTCATCATGGGCCTGCCTGCGGGCAAGCTGGTGGCTGCGCTCGGCTACAAGAAGGGCATCGTTGCCGGCCTGATCATCGCGGGCATCGGCGCGGCGCTGTTCTGGCCCGCCGCCGGTATGCGCGTCTATCCCATCTTCCTCGGCGCGCTGTTCATCCTGGCCACCGGCATCACGGTGCTGCAGGTGGCGGCGAACCCGTACGTCGCGCTGCTGGGTCCCGAGAAGACGGCTTCCAGTCGCCTCACCCTCGCCCAGGCCCTCAACTCGTTCGGCACCTTCCTCGCTCCGTTCTTCGGTGGCGTGCTGATCCTGTCCAACGCCGTGAAGAGCAGCGACGACATCGCCAAGCTCAGCGCCGCCGAGCAGGTCACCTACCGCGCGACCGAAGCCAGCGCCGTGCAGGTGCCGTACATCGGCCTGGCCGTGGTGCTGGTGCTGATCGCGATCGGCGTGTATCTGTTCAACCTGCCCAAGCTGGAAGAAACCACCGAGAAGGCCGACGAAGGCCACCACTCGCTGATGGACGCGCTGAAGACCCCGCACGTGTTTTTCGGTGTGCTCGGTATCTTCTTCTACGTCGGTGGTGAAGTCTCGATCGGCAGCTTCATGATCAACTACCTGCAGCTGCCTGAGATCGGCAACATGACGGGCGAAGTCGCCGCGTCGCACGTCGCCTTCTACTGGGGTGGCGCGATGGTCGGCCGCTTCATCGGTTCGGCCCTGCTGGCCAAGTTCTCGCCGCGCGTCCTGCTGGCCGTGTTCGCCGCCATCAACGTGCTGCTCGTCATCACCACCATGATGACCACCGGCACCGTGGCCGTTTACAGCATCGTGGCCATCGGCCTGTTCAACTCGATCATGTTCCCGACGATCTTCTCGCTCGGTATCGAGCGCATGGGTCCGCTCACCAGCAACGCGTCGAGCCTGCTGATCATGGCCATCGTCGGCGGCGCGCTGATCCCGGTCATCCAGGGCGCGGTCGCCGACCACATCGGCCTGCAGCACGCCTTCTTCATCCCGCTCATCTGCTACGCGTACATCGTGTTCTACGGCCTGAGCGGCTCGAAGATCCGCAACGTCCCGGTCGCCGCCAAGGCCGGTTGACGCTCGTCACGACGGCCGGCGCCCGCCGGCCGTCGTGCTTCCCCTTCCCTGTCCCCAAGGACACGCGTACGCATGTCTTCCATCCTCTGCTTCGGCGAGGCGCTGATCGATTTCCACGCACAGCCCCAGGGCGGCGCCGGTCAGCCTCCCGCCTTCGTTCCGTTTGCCGGTGGCGCTCCCGCCAACGTCGCGGTCGCCTCCGCCCTGCTGGGCGCCAAAGCCCGTTTCGCCGGCATGCTCGCCCGTGACATGTTCGGCGACTTCCTGCTCAAGAGCCTGACCGACCTCGGCGTCGGCACCGACGATGTCGCGCGTACCGACGAGGCGCGCACCGCGCTGGCCTTCGTCGCGCACGACGACAAGGGCGACCGCAGCTTCAGCTTCTATCGTCCGCCCGCGGCCGACCTGCTGTTCCGTCCTGAGCACTTTCGCGCCCAGGCGTTCGACGACCTGTCGATCTTCCACGTCTGCTCCAACTCGCTCACCGAGGCCGCGATCGCCGCGACTACGGTCGAAGGCATGCGCCGCGCCCGCACGGCCGGTGCGCTGGTCAGCTTCGACATGAACCTGCGTCCGGCCCTGTGGCCGAAGGACGAGGCACCGTTGCCCCGTCTGTGGGAGACCCTGCACGAAGCGGACGTGATCAAGCTCAGTGCCGAAGAGTTCGCGTTCATCCACACCGACGCCGACACCGATGATGCCGTGCTTGCCCGGCTGTGGGAGGGCGAGGCCCGCCTGCTGCTGGTCACCGACGGTGGTGAACCGATGCGCTGGTTTACCCGCGCCGCAAGCGGCGAGCTGTCCGGCTATGCCGTCGAGGCCGTGGACACCACGGCTGCGGGCGATGCGTTCGTCGGTGGCCTGCTGTCGCGCCTGGACCACGAGGGCGTCACCCCGGCCAGCTTCGACGCGTTGATCGCCGATGAAGCCCGCCTGGTCGAGCTGATCCGTTTTGCCGCCGCCTGCGGTGCGATCACCGCGACCCGCAAGGGCTCGTTCACCGCCATTCCCGACCAGGCCGAAGTGAAGGCCTTCATGGAGAAGCACGCATGACGACTGTCCCCCGCCCCGATTTCCATTCCGTCGACGTCCTCCGCGACCATGTCGCGAAGACCATGGCCTTCTACAAGCCGAACGAGGTCGATCCGACCGGCGGCTTCTTCCAGTACTTCAAGGACGACGGCTCGGTCTACGACCGCGGCCATCGCCACCTGGTGTCGAGCACGCGCTTCGTCTTCAACCATGCCATGGCCTACCTCGAGTTCAACAAGCCCGAGGACAAGGACCTGGTCATGCACGGCCTGACCTACCTGCGCAAGGTGCACCTCAACCCGGAGACCGGCGGTTACGCCTGGACGATCGCCGACGGCAAGCGCGACGACCAGATGAACCACTGCTACGGCCTGGCCTTCATGCTGCTGGCCTATTCCTGCGGCGTGAAGGTCGGCTTCGACGAGGCACGCGCGTGGCAGGGCGAGATCTGGGACCTGCTCGAGAAGCGCTACTTCGAGCCGGAGTACGGCCTGTACCGCGACGAGGCGGACAAGGACTGGAACTTCACCGGCTATCGCGGCCAGAACGCCAACATGCACATGACCGAGGCCATGATCGCCGCGTGGGAAGCCACGAAGGAGGATCGTTACCTCGATCGCGCGCTGCTGCTGGCCGAGAACATGACCCAGCGCCAGGCCGGGCTCACCCCGCAGAAGCTGGTGTGGGAGCACTACCACAGCGACTGGACGATCGACTGGGAATACAACCTCGACAACCCCAAGCACCTGTTCCGCCCCTGGGGTTTCCAGCCCGGCCACCAGACCGAGTGGGCGAAGCTGTTGATGATGCTCGATCGCTACACCAAGGGCACGCCGAAGCATAAGGACTGGCTGGTGCCCACCGCGAAGCACCTGTTCGACGAGGCCCTGGCCAAGGCCTGGGACAACGAGCACGGCGGCATCGCCTACGGTTTCTCGCCCGAGGGCGATGTCTGCGACGACGACAAGTATTTCTGGGTACAGGCGGAATCGCTGGGCGCTGCGCAGCTGCTGTTCGAAACCACGGGCGAGAAAAAGTACGACGAGGCCTACGAGAAGATCTGGGCCTACAGCTGGCAGCACTTCGTCGATCACACGTACGGCGCCTGGTATCGCATCCTCAAGCGCAACAACGAAAAATACGACGACGAAAAGAGCCCCGCCGGCAAGACCGACTATCACACCATGGGCGCCTGCTACGAAATCATGGCCTCCCTCCGCCGCATGCAAAAACCCGCGTAGGAGCGCACGATGTGCGCGATCCCTCAATGGCCCTACCGCGAGGGAAGCCGCAAATCATGTTCTGGCGGGCGGTTCCGTACCGCCCGCCAGAACGGCTCCAGGCTCTGGGCTCTAGACACCCCATCCCAAAGCCACCCGTCCAAGACAACCCATACCCGCCAGACCCGCGACGATAATCGCCGCACCGTATCACCCCGCCCGACGCCTGGTCGGCGCCTTACGTGAAGCCCCCTTCCGTGCCGGATTCTTCTTCGCGACCGTCTTCGCGGGCGCTGCCTTGGCGGGCGCTGCTTTGGCGGGAGCCGCTTTCTTCGCCCCGCCCTTCGACGCCGCTTTCTTCGCAACAGCCTTACCCGTGGCAGCTTTCTTCACCGGCATCTTCTCGGTTGGCGTCGTCTTCGCCGGTGTGCGCGTCTTCGCGCCCAGGCTCTTCTTCAGCAGCGCCATGAAGTCCACCACATTGGTGGTAGCGTTCTCCGGCGTATAGTCGTCATCGTCGTCCACGGTCGTCCTGACGCCCTTGCTCTTGAGCCGCTTCTCGATGGCGCCACGCAGCTTGTCGCGGAACTCGTCGCGATAATCGCCGGGCGACCAATCCGCCGCCATGGACTGGATGAGGTCGGCAGCCATCTCGATTTCACGGGGCGAAATGCGGTAGGCCGTCGCGGCCTTGTCGGGCAGGTCGTAATCGCTCAGGTCCACGATCTCCGACTGGTAGCGCAGGATGTTCAGCACCAACCCGTCGCCCTGCGGCATCACCGCGGCCAGGTATTCCTTGGTACGGATGACCACACGCGCGATCCCGATCTTGCCGGTCTTCTTCAGGGTTTCGCGCAGCAGTACGTAACCCTTCTCGGCCTTCTTCGCCGGCAACAGGATGTACGGCTTCTCGAAATACGACGGGGCGATGGAACCGGCGTCTACGAAGGCATCGATCTCCACCGTTTCGTGGGCATCGCTGGCGGCGTTCTTGATGTCCTCTTCCTCGAGGACCACGTAGCTGCCTTTCTGGTACTCGAACGCCTTGACGATGTCCTTCCAGGGGACTTCCTCGCCGGTCTCGGCATTGACCCGCTCGTAGCGCACCGGCGTATTGCTGCGCTGGTCGAGCATGCGGAAATGCAGGTCGTTGCGACGTTCGCCCGACATGAGTCGGATCGGCACGTTGAGCAGGCCGAACGATAACGTACCGGTCCAGATGGGGCGTGCCATACGGGCGATCCTCGGGCGGCGGATGAGCGCCGAGGATCGCCCCGATGGCGTGCAGGTAACGCCAACGCCTAGTTCGCGTCGTCGATCACGGGCAGCTCGATCGCGCTGGCCTTGCCCGGCGCATGCCATACCTGCTGCGTGGCCTTGCGGTAATCGGCAGGCCTGGCGAAGAAGATATTCGGCACGAAGGTCTGCGGGTTGCGATCGTAGAGAGGGAACCATGACGATTGCACCTGGACCATGACCCGATGCCCGGGCAGGAAGGTGTGATCCACGGTAGGCAGGCCGAAGCGGTAGGGCAGCGGCGTGTCGGGCGTGAGCGGTTTCGCCTCGGTGAATCCCTCGCGGTAGCGGCCACGCAGGATGTCCATCGACACTGCCAGTTCGTACCCGCCCATCGTGGGGTTGGAGGCGTTGGTCTCCGGATAGACATCGATCAGCTTCACCACCCAGTCGCTGTCAGTGCCGCTGGTGGAGGCGTAAAGGTCGACCTGGGGTGCGCCCGCCACCCGCAAGGGTGCGGTGAGCGGCTCGGTCATGTAGGTCAGGACATCCGGGCGACCGTCGACGAAACGCTGGTCCTGGACCAGCCATGTCGTCCACGACTGACGATCGGCAAAATGGACCGGGCGCGGTACGTAGGGCACCGGCTTGGCCGGATCGGACACATACGTGTCATAACCCGGCGCAGCGGCCGCCGGCGCCGCAAATGACAACTTTCCATTGGCATTGAGGTACAACGGCCGGGTCTTTTTCCCCTGCGGCCAGGACGAAAAGCGATCCCAGTGGTTCTCGCCGGTGTTGTAGATCAGCACAGGCGGCGTCTTCGCCTTCGGCGCGCCGTCCAGCAGGTATTGGTTGAAGAACGGCAACAGGACATCGCGCCGGAACTGCAACGCGGTGTCGCCGTCCCACGCCAGCGCGCCCAGCGACGCACCGCTGTAGTTGACCTGGCTGTGGCGCCACGGACCCATGACCAGGTAATTCATGGTGTTGGCGCGGTCCTTGGGTTCGACCGCCTCATAGCTATGGATCGCCCCCCACATGTCCTCCTGGTCCCACAGGCCCTGTATCCACATCACCGGGACTTTCAGCGGCTGCCTTGCCATTTCCTTGTCGAGTGCCTGGCCCTGCCAGTACGCGTCGTAGGCCGGATGCTCGCTCAGCTTGCGCCAGTAGGGCAGCGCGTCGAGGCCCGCGGCACGAGCGTAATCGCCTGCGGAGCCTGCCCGCAGGAAGTTGGTGTAGTCGTCGTAACCGGCCCGGCTGATGGCCTCGCCCTTGCCACGCCTGGCGTTCTGGCCGGCGATGTAATCGAAGTTGGTCTGCCGGAACGCGCCGTAATGGAACCAGTCGTCGCCCATCCAGCCATCCACCATGGGGCTTTCGGGTGCGGCCACCTTCAGGGCGGGATGCGGGTTGACCAACGCCATGACCACCGTGAAACCCTCGTAGGACGAGCCGATCATGCCGACCTTGCCGTTCGACTCGGGCAGGTTCTTCGTCAGCCAGTCGATGGTGTCGTAGGCGTCGGTCGAGTGATCCACGGCGGAGGCGTTGAGCGGACCGTGCAGCGGGCGCGTCATCACGTAGTCGCCCTCGGACCCGTACTTGCCGCGGATATCCTGGAAGACGCGGATGTAGCCGGCATCGACGAATACCTCGTCACCCTGCGGCAGCACGTCGCGCATCGTCGTGGCATCGGCCCGGCTGGTCCGGCCATCGGCGTCGTAAGGCGTGCGTGTCAGCAGGATGGGGGCATGGTGGGCGTTTCGGGGAATCACGATCACCGTATGCAGCTTGACCCCGTCGCGCATGGGGATCTCGACCACGCGCTTGATGAAGTCGTCGGCGGCGGTGGGACTGGCGAAGCTCGCCGGGATGTCCGGCGTCATCGGCGCCGTCTGGGCGTGGGCCAGGCCGGCGGTCACGGCGAACGAGAGCGCCAGCAGGCGCGGCAGGAGCGGGAGGGATGTCATGGCAACGGCGTCCTAGGGCAGCAGGCAACCGCCCTAGCGTGCCGCATCCTGGCGATGACGGCCACGTCCCATGCGTGCGACCCCGACGATCGTGCAAAAAAAAGCCGCTCCGAAGAGCGGCGTTTTCCTCGTCACGCCCCGAAGGACACCGACGATGGACGAACTTACTGAGCCGGAGCGGTCGAAGCCGGAGCCGGAGCCGGGGCAGTCGCAGTGGCAGCCGGTGCGGTGGTGGCGGCAGCCGGAGCGTCGGCCGGTGCGGTGGCGGCCGGTGCGGTGGCGGCAGCAGCCGGGGCGTCGGCGGGGGCGGCGTTGTCTTCCGACTTGTTGCAACCCGACAGGGCGGCGACGGCGACAAAAGCCAGGGCGGCGATAGAAATGACCTTCATGATTCTTTGCTCCTCAATGTGTAATACATAAACGGGTACGTCTTGGACATCCTGCCGGTAAGGCAGCATCTCCCAGAGTAGCCGCGTCGGCAGGCGGTTGGAACTCGCATCCTCGACGAAACCGTCCGAAGATAGGCTCTCCTAGGATGCAACGACAATAATGAAGCGTGGATGTCCGGCGGCGCAGCGCTAGACGTGCTCGCAGACATTTTCAGAATAATCGCGTTCCCCCCTCGGAAGCCAGTCCCTATTCTGTCAGCTGGAAGTTGCCATCGGCGCCCTGCCGATGACCAGACAAGGAGAAAGGCCTCGTGAGCACCCCCCAACCCTCCCGCATCTCGCGGCGCACGCCGCAACGCCGGCGTTACCTCGCCGCCATGGTCGGTGCCGTCCTGGCGCCGGTCGCCGGTGCGGCACCGCCACCCTGGATCGTCGACGGTGGCATCCTCGACATCCCCGGCGAAGCCTTCGAAACCCGCGGCGAGTCGGAATCCGTGCTCCTGATCAGAGGCGGTGGTGGCGCCACGGCGCGCAGGGCAATCCTCGAAACCTACGGCGACTCCGCCAGCGCCGTCGAGGTACGCGGCGCGGGCAGCACGTTCGAGATGACCGGCGGCACCCTGGAAACCCACGGCGGCGGCTCCGCAGCTCTCTGGGTCCAGGGCACCCGACGCGCGAATGTCGCACTGCGCGATGTCGCCCTCGTGACAGAGGCCGGCGTCGCGCGCGGCGCCTACTTCAACCAGGACGGCGCCGACGGGCAGTTCATCCGTGGCAGCGTCACGACCACCGGCAATACGTCCATCGGTGTGCTCGCGGAAAACGGCGGCAGTTTCTCGCTGGCGGGCACGCAGGTTCTCACGACGGGGAAAACCTCGCACGGGGCCGAAGCCACGGGTACCGACTCGTCGCTGCGCGCCAGCAAGGGTGCCACCATCACGACCCAGGGCGAGGGCGCGGCAGGCGTCAACATCGGCGCCCAGGCAGTGGCAACGATCGCTGACAGCACCATCCTTACCCACGGAGCCTATGCGCCGGCACTGGCCGGGCAGGAGCAGAGCGGCACGGTCACCGTGCTCAACACATCACTCACTACGACCGGCGACAACGCGCGTGGCGTCACGACGGCCGACGGCGCCAACATGCGCCTGGAAAGCACACGGATCGACACCGCGGGTGCGGGCGCAACCGGCGTGGACGATCGCGCCTCGTCGGTCGTGCTGATCGACGGCGAGGTATCCACGCGCGGCGACCGGGCGTACGCCGTCAACGCCCGGGGCGGCGAGTACGCCGGCCGCAACCCCCTCGTCTCGCTCACCGGCACGGCGCTCAAGACGGCCGGCATTTCCGCGCACGCCGTGCAGGCCCTGGGCGGAGGCGAAGTCCGCCTGATCGAAGCCACGGTGACCACCACCGGCGCAACCGCACACGGCATTGCGACCAGTCAGGGCACCGTCCGCGCGGACGATACACAGGTCATGACGCACGGTGCCGGCGCGTATGGCGCCGTCGTGCTGGGCGGCGGCAACCTGTATGTCGACGGGGGCAGCATCGGCAGCGAGCACACGGCGGTGCTCCGCCTTCGCGATCCCGGCACCGTACGCTTCGCCCATGGAGCACGCCTCGACGGTGCCGAACATGGCCTGATCGATGTCGATCCGGCGTCCTCGCTTCCGTTCACCGTAGTCCTCGACGAAAACGCGCATGCCTTTGGCGACATTCGCACCGCAGGGCCCTTCGTCCCACCTGCCGCTGGAACCCACGGCCCCTCCCTCGCCATCAGCCGTGGGGCTTCGTGGACCGGTGCAAGCACCATCGTCCGTGACGTCACGCTCGATAGCGATGGCACCTGGAACGTCACGGCCGACAGCGAGATCGCCAGCCTGCGCCACCACGGCGGCACGCTGGCCTTCGCACACGCTGCCGCGGGCACATTCCAACATCTGACGATTCGCGGCGACTACGACGGGCAGGACGGCCTCTTAGTCATGAATGCGCACAAGGGTGACGACAACTCACCGGCCGATCTCATCCATGTGCAGGGCAACGCCTCCGGTTCTGGCCGCATTGCGGTGACATACGTCGATGGCAACGGTGCCGATACCGTCGACGGCATTCCGCTCATCCGCATCGACGGTCGCTCCGATGCGGTGTTTCGGCTACAGGGCCGCGTGGCCACCAAGATCTACGAATATTTCCTGCGCAAGGGTTCGGTGCACGCCCCCAACGACGGTAACTGGTACCTGCGCTCGTCGCGCGAGCCCGACCCCATCGTCGATCCCGCGATCGAGCCCCCCGTCACGCCGACGCCGGAAAACCCTGACATCGACCCGCCCGCGGACGTGCTTCCACCGCCACCGCCACCGCCGCCGGAGACATCCCGCATCCTGCGTCCGGAGGTCGGCACCTATCGCGCCAACCAGACTGCGGCACTGGATATGTTCCAGGGCGGGATCGGCGGTGGCCAGGACGACGAACGCGACGATGCCCGACAGAGTGTCTGGGCACGCTTCGATCGGCGACACACGGCGTTCGATATCGGCGATCAGCTCGTCACGACCAGCGGGTCGAGCGAACTCACCCTCGGTGCCGACCTGATCCGCGGCGCCTCCGATGCCGAGGGCTATGCCGGTGTCATGGCATCCACGGGCCGCGCCGACACCAGCGCCCGATCGCGCGTCACGGGCTACACCGCCAAGGGCCGCGCGCGCGGTTCGGCGGGGGGTCTCTATGCGGGCATCCGCACCGACAACGGGACCTACGTCCGCGGCTGGACCCAGTACGCTCACCTCAGCCAGCGCGTAGAGGGCGTCACCTTACCCATGGAGCGTTACGGCAGCGGCAACCTCAGCGCCAGCATCGAGGCAGGACGACGCTGGCGCCGCGCACTCAATCCCGACACCGATGTCTACCTGGAGCCGCAGGCGCAACTTACGGCCATGCGCCTCAGCGGCGGCGCGCATCGCGAGGTCAACGGTACGCAGGTCGCCCCGCTGCACGGTAGCGGCGCCACTGCCCGCCTAGGCCTGCGCGGCGCGGCGCGCTGGCACACGCCGTCCGGACACACGGCGTCGCCTTACTTCACGGCGAGTTGGCTACGCCGTCTGGGTCATCTCGATGCCACCCGCCTCGACGACGACGCGTTTTCCGCAGGCGTACCGCGCAATGCCTACGCCGTGAAGCTGGGGCTCACCTTCCTGCGTGCCACACGTTGGCGGATGTGGACCGATGTCGAAACGCGCTTCGGTGCCAACGGCTACCGTCGGGTGACGGGCAGCCTGGGCATCCGCCGCATCTGGTGAGTCATAGCTCCGGATCGCCGCAAGGCGATCCGGAGCATCGCTGCCCCGGCCACCACATTATTAACCCATGTCATCAGCCGATGCCATCAGCCAACGACTTCAGGCGACACCGCCACAGGGCGCCTCGCGGTGATGGTGCTGCCGATGGACGCCAGCACGATGCATCCGATGGCCAGCCATTGCGACAGGGCAAGCATCTCGCCGAGCAGCAGCATCGCCAGCAAGGAGGCCACGGCAGGCTCCAGGCTGACCATGATGCCGAAGGTCTCACTCGGTAATCGTTTCAACGCCATCATCTCCAATGACATGGGAATGGCGCTCGACACCACTGCCACGCCCAGACCGGCGAGCAGCACACGTGGCTCGAACAACGCCGCACCGGCGTGCACCACGCCAAAGGGCACGACAACGAGACTCGCCGCCACCAATCCCAGCGACACAGAGTGGCCGGCGTGGAGGTGCCCGGCCTGTTTACCGAAGACGATATACAGCCCCCAGCACACTGCCGCGCCCAGGGCGAACATCACGCCCGTCGTATCGACGGTACCCCGCCCACCCAGCGGCAACAGCATGGCGAGTCCGATCACGGCGCAGGCAAGCCAGACAAAATCCACCGCACGGCGCGAGCCGATCATGGCGACCGCCAGCGGCCCGCTGAATTCGATGGCGACGGCCACACCAAAGGGAATGGTCTTCAGGGCCATGTAGAACAACAGGTTCATGACACCGAGCGTCAGGCCATAACGGACCACGAAGCCCGCATCGCGCCGGTTCAGCGGCCACCGCCAGGGTCGCCATACCACCAGGAGTACCAGTGCGGAAAAGCCCACACGCAGGGCCGATGTGCCTTCCGCGCCGATAAGTGGAAACAGCTTCTTCGCAAACGACGTGCCGACGCACAACGACGTAACCGAACCAAGCACGGCGAGTGCCGGCAGCCAGAGGGAGACAGGGCGGGGATTCATGCGGCCACTTTAGCGAGGTGGGCGCACGGGTGCCATCGATCGTTTGGCCGTCCATCGGCGGGTAAGCTGGAGGCACTCGCCCCGCAGGCCCTATAGTTCGTCGCCGCACGGAGATTTCACATGACCGCCCTCCCCGACTTCCGCCTGGAAACCTATTTTTCTCGCTGGGAATTCCGTGCGCGCTATAACCTGGCCGCTTCGGACGCACAGAGCATGACGTTGTCGGCCTTGCTGGAACTTGCCGAGCCAGCGGATCGCATCGCTTTCGAATCGCTTTCGCTCGGCTACACCCAGACCTACGGCGAACCGGCGCTACGCGATGCCATCGCCGCCACCTACGAGCAGCGTCAGGCGGCCGATGTGCTCTGTTTCGCGGGTGCCGAGGAAGGGGTCTATGTCGCCATGCGCGTGCTGCTGGAGCCTGGCGACCATGTCATCGTCGTCACACCCAACTATCAGTCCGCGGAAACCGTACCTGCCGCGATTTGCGCGGTTACCGGTATCGCCCTCGATCCCGACGACGACTGGTCGCTGGACATCGACGCCGTTGCAGCAGCGATCCAGCCGAACACGCGGCTCGTGTCGATCAACTTTCCCCACAACCCGACCGGCAAGATCCTCGAGCGCGAACGCTTCGACGCCCTGGTCGCGCTCTGCCGGCAACATGGCATCTGGCTGTTCAGCGACGAGGTCTACCGCGGGCTGGGAGCCAGTGGCAGCATGCACCTGCCCCATGCCGCCGACGTGTACGAATGTGGCGTCTCGCTCGGCGTGATGTCGAAAGCCTATGGCCTGCCAGGACTTCGCATCGGCTGGATCGCCTGTGCCGACCGTTCCCTGCTACAGCGCATGGAGCGTTACAAGCACTACACGTCGATCTGCAATGCGGGCCCGTCGGAACACCTCGCACTCATCGCCCTCAAGGCCGGCAACATCATCCTCGAACGCCAGCGTCGTCTCCTGGACGCGAACCTGGCCTTGCTCGACACGTTCTTCGCCACATGGCGCGATCGCTTCGCGTGGTATCGACCGGACGGAGGCTGCATCGCCTATCCACGCTATCTCGGCTCGGAGGGGGTGGATGCATTTGCGGCATCGCTGGTCGAAGAAGCCGGCGTCCTGCTGCTGCCGGCAACCCACTACCGGTCGACCTTGACGCCCACACCGACGGATCGCTTCCGCATCGGGTTCGGTCGCGCCGATCTCGCGGAGGGCCTTGACGTACTATCTGGTTACGTGGGCCGCATGTAGCCCGTGTGCGTGTCCCGGGCTCACGCGGGACACGTGACGAAGCAGGCACCCCAAATAAAACGGGCGCCCCTGCACAAGGGCGCCCGTGACATACTAGCAACGGGACAGTGAGGCTTAGAACGGGATATCGTCGTCGTCGAAGCCTTCGTTGACCGGGGGTGCCGAGCGTTGCGGAGGAGCATTGCCCCCGCGCGGCTGACCGTAGTCGTCACCACCGCCGCGTTGCTGACCACCGCTGCCGCCGCCGTAATTGCCGCCGCCACGCTGCTGGCCGCCGCCGCCACCGCCTGCAGCGGCACCGCCACCACCGAAGTTGCCGCGCGACGGCTGGCGTGCGCCGCCGCCCTGACCACCGGCGAAGTTACCGCCACCGCCACCTTCGCCACCGCCCTGACCACCGAGCATCTGCATCTCGTTGGCGATGATGTCGGTCGAGTACCGCTCGATACCGTCCTTGTCGGTGTACTTGTCGGTGCGCAGCGAGCCCTCGATGTAGACCTGACGGCCCTTCTTGAGGTATTCGCCGGCGATCTCGGCGAGCTTGCCGAACAGCTTCACGCGATGCCACTCGGTCCGCTCCTGCTTCTCACCGCTCTGCTTGTCGGTCCAGGCCTCCGAGGTGGCCAAGCGCAGGCTGGTGATCGCCGTGCCGCTGCCGGTGTAACGGGTCTCGGGGTCCGCGCCGAGGTTGCCGACGATAATGACCTTGTTTATGCCGCGTGCCATGGATTTCCCTCGTAATTCGTATCGTAGGACGACCGGGTAGTTTGGGCGATGGCCGCCATGACCGCAAACGCTGGATGGCGGGCCTCCCCCGGGCCGTTGTGTGGTCCCAGTCTCATTCCCATCTGATCTGGACCACGGCCGAGGCGCCGGCATCACCCGCCTGCAGTGGGCCAACCCGCACATAACGGGCCTCGAAGTCCAGCCTGGCCTCTCCCTGGCCCCAGTCGAACCCCACCGCCGTCGTGCCATCGGGCGGGACGGCCTCGCCCGTGCCGGTGCGCAGCTCGATGGCGACGCCGCCCGCCCCGCCGACGACGGCGAGGAATCGTGCGTCGGGCGCATAGGGCGGCGCCCGTACGGTGACCGTGGCCCGAGAGGCCCCGATGCAGTCCACCGCGATGAAAGAGCCGCCTCGCCAGGCACTTGTCGCCCCGGGTTGGGCCAGGTCGGCCATCGTCACACTGCCCAGGTCGATCCGGAGCCGGGCGTTCGAGAGGACACAGGACGGGGTCACGGCACCCGTGACCTCAAAATCCAGCGTGTCGTCAGCGCACACGGTCGGCGAGACCAGCGCCGCCGCCAAGGCAAGCGTCAGACGGCGACGATGGCCGGGCGTCGCGTCGATGTTCCCCGTCATCATTGGCAATCTCCTTCGTGCTGTTCGAGCGTGCCCTGCTGCCGGACAGACTTCATCCTCAGGACGCAGCCACCGGCGCCAGCACCAGACCAGCGGACGGTGATGGGCGAGGGGCTTTCATCCCAGCGGACCAGCGCCCTGCCACCCTGCCCGACGAAGCCCATCGAGCGGCCCTGGCCATCGATCACCTCGGCGCCGAAAGGCAGCGGCATGCCATCGCGCATGCGCCCGGCGATCAGGACCGTGGCATGGGCTTCCGTGTCGAACGGCAACAGGACGACCGCCCCGGCCGTGGGCACGACCCGCGCCTGCGTGGCGGCGAATGTGATGCCCAGAGGCAGACCTGTCGGGTCGATGTCGACGTGATTCCAGCGGTAGGGGGCCAGGTCGGGAAGCACGGCATAGCCACGGCGATCGATTTGGCCGAGCGACGATGTGGTCAGCCGTGCCCCCGTGGCATGCCGCGCACGGACCAGCCCCATCGCCTCGCCCAGGTGAGGAGCGAGCGTCATGCCTCCCGCATGGACGATGGCTGCGCCCGAGGCGGACAGCGACGTGGACGATGCACCAGTCGACCGGCTGATGGCGAAGCCGATGTCCCCGCCGCCCGACGCGCGTGATGCCGAGGCATCGAAGCGCCCGCCCGGAGCACGACCGGTAGCCATCGACGCGGCGTAGGCCCATCCACGATGTTCCTGGGTAGCTCCCGTTACGCCGGCCTGCCACTCACCGCCCCGTTCGTCGGGACGCCAGGCGAATCTTGCCTGGGTAACGCCAGCGCGCCCTCCCAATGGCACCGATACGGAGACCTGACCTTCCGTGGCACCCGAGGGTCCGCCGCCCAAGGCGCCCCGGCGATAACGCCGGCGGAACGACAGGTCGAGGGCGGCGGAGGCCCACAGGCGACTCCATGTCAGCGTGAGGTCCGAGACGGAAGCGTCGCCCGATCGTGAGAGGTGTGACAGGCCGACACCTAGAGCACCGCCGTTTGCCCCGAGCGACCGTTGATAAAGCGTGTCGACGCGCTGCTCCCTCGCCCGTCGCAAACGGGACATCCGCGCTATGGGCCGTATAGGCACGCCACGATGCGGACCGCCATGCGTGCTGCCATGCGTGACGCCGACAGAGAGCAGGCTGTCGTCACGCCAGCGTACGCCGTAGCGACCGCGCCAGCGGGATTCGCCGGGGCGGCCTCGGCGGCGGCTGGCGTGCGTGCCGTCCAGAGAGAAACCACCATGGCGTGTATCGATGGCCGCACCTGCAGCCAGCCAGCGGCTGTCGCGCACGCGGCGATGACCCGCGTACAGCGTTACACCGTGCGAAAGGCCCTGCCGCCAGAGCGCCTGGACCAATGGCGCGTCACGTCGACCTGCCAATGGCGAACGGCCGACGGCTACCGCGAAACGATGCTCGCTTTCGGACAGCAGTTCCGGCATGGGCGAATAGGGCACACGCATCTGGCGGCGGCCACCCCGCTCCTCCTCGATGTCGACGACCAGGTCGCCACCGTGCGCGGACGCGGGAAGATCGTCGAGTACGAAGGGGCCCGCGGGCACGGATAACTCCCTCAGGAGGGCCCCTCCCTGGGAAATGCGTATGCGCGCGCGACTGGAGGCGACGCCACGTACCACGGGCGTGTAGCCGATGCTGCCGCGTGGGCTCATCCGGGCATCGCTGGCCAGCTGGATCCCCTTGCCCCGGAGTGGCTCGAACAGATCGCCGGCAAGCGAGAGATCGCCCACGCGCCACGATGCTTCCATCGCCTCGAGGGGATGCTGGAGGAACGTCTGCGACGATCGATAGCGTCGACCTGTCACCGCGCCCGAGTGCCGTAACCGCCATGACCCCATGTTGACCCCTGCATCGTCAGCCATGAACAGCGAGCGCCGGTGCCTTCCCCGGGAGGATGCGTCCTGCATGTTGAGACGCCAGCCCAGTATCCCGGCAGCGATACCCTGACCCCACTGATGGCGCGGTGGGACGCCACGCCGCCGACGCACCAGCAGGGCCTGCGGAATCTCGACGTCGAGGCGCTGCTCGGCAACGTCCAGATGGGTACGCGCGCCCGGGATGCGATGGCCCAGCGGCGCGCAAGGATCGTCGTCACCCGGAATACTCGTTGCCGCCAGGCCGGCACGCTCCAGTTCGGCACGCGCCAGACAGGGAACGGCATCGCTTCCTGGTTCACGCTCGACGAAGCGCATGGAGCGACGTGCCTGCCACTCGTCGTTCAACCATAGATCGACGTCGTAGACGCCCGGAAGCACGGCGTTACCATGCCGAAATCGCGAAAGATCGACCGTCATCGCCGAACCGCCCGGCAGAAAGCTGGCATCGAAGTCGACCGCCTTACCATCCTGGGCGTGGGCCCATCGCGCCAGCATGGCAAGCATGCCCGCCACAAGGCGGATGACATGCCACGGTTGCCGTCGTCGCGCCATGGGATGCCGTTCCTGTTCATGGCGTCACGTCGGCCTGCCCGGGGACTAGGGCACCGAAGTCGTTGATCGACGCATAGGACACACGAGCGTGGTGCCCGGCCGTCGCGGTGTCCGGCAAAGCAAACCGCTTTGTCGCACCGGGTTCGACCATGCCACCGCCCAGCGACCAGGACCCGACCTTCGCGTCGTCGGCGATCAGCGACACGTCGTTAAATGAAACGACATAGGGCGAGGCGTTGTGCACCTGCACCGCAGGGCGACCTGCCTCGCGCACCAGCGACCATTGCAGTTTTTCCGTCGCACGCACGACAGGCAGGGCGAGGCCGTCCGGCCGGTGGAAGAGTTTCAGCCGGTGGCGGAAAGCGAACTGCAGGAGGTTCTGGTCGGTAGCGCCCTCGGCTCTCGGTGGGATTTCCAGGACATTGAGCCAGTAAAGCTTCTCGTGGTCCGTAGGGAGCGTATCGCCGGCGTGCACGATACGCAGCGTATGGCCCTGGCCCGGATCGATACGAAACACGGGCGGCGTCATGACGAATGGGCTCCTTGCACTCTGCGGCGTCGACGCTTCGTCGCCGTCGTCGATCCACGCCTGCACGAGCGCCGCTTCTTCACCCTTGTTCTGGATACGGACGGCCACATCGTGCTGTTGAGCGGGGAAGACGATGCGCGTGCCGCTGATGACCACGGCAGCATCCAGACCGGGCGAGAACAGGCTGGCGGCGACAATCAATGGAATAAGACGCATGGGAACTCCTGTACGCAGGGTCGGCGACATCAGTCGTAAACGATCTGGAAGCCGATACTCGAGTTGGCCGAGCCCGCCGTGGCACCGCCGAGACTGATGTAACGCGCGATCAGAGGAATGGACGCCTTGTGCTCCGTGATCTCCACGCTCGGGGAATCCTGTGTGTAGAGGTTGATCGACTTGCCCGTGCTGTCGGCGATGTCGACCTGCACGTTGGATGCCGCATCCGCCGCCGGCTCCACCTTGAGATGGCCGCTGACGGGATCGAGCAAGGGGCTGGCCGGATCGAACCGCACCTTGGCCTTCAGGCCATCCACGCATTCGTCGTTGCCGCCCACCAGAATGACGAAGCCGCGATCGCCCGCGGTCTGGTTGACTGTGGCAAGGCTTGCCGCACTGATGCGGTCGAGGGCCACGACCTTCCTGGCCGCTCCCGTGCCGGGCGTGATGTTTTCCACCTTGCAGGTGGTGGCTTCGATGCGTCCGGTGATCTGAAGGGTGCCGTCGTTTTGCGCCAGCGCGGGCAGGGACGCGACTAGCGCCAGCGATGCGACGAACGTCGAACAAGCGGTTTTCCTGTACATGGACGGCAACCTCTTAAATGAGAGAAGGATGCGCGGCATGGCGAAAGGAAAATGACGCGCAGGCCAAGTCTGACCGCACGTTCCTGCGTGAATCGATATGGCTTTTCTGAAAAAGGGATGACAGCCGAATGCGGCCAGGTGTCAGGCAGGCTCGTCCGCCATGCCAGGTATGCCCGCGATACGCCGCGTCCCGTACACCACGAGCGGCAACCAGAGCAGGGTCAACGCCGCTGCGCCACCGAACACACCGTAAAGACCGAGCCTGCCGAGTGCCAGCCCACCCAGCGCGCCGCCGACGAACGCACCGAAGAACTGCGAGGTGGAGTACGCACCCATGGCCGCGCCGCGCAATGCGGCCGGTGCGAGGCGGGACACCAGGCTGGGCATGGCGGCTTCCAGCAGGTTGAAGGCGGCGAAGAAGAACGTGGCTGCCACCCCAAGGACGACCAGGTGGTTGCCGCCCCACGCCATGCCGGCCAGCGACAGGCCGAGTACGAAGACGCAGCCGACGATCACGCGCGTCGCACGCTCGATGTCACGCATCCGCGGCAGCAGCGCTCCCATGGCCACCGCGGCCAGGGTCAGCACGGGCAGGTAGAGCATCCAGTGATGCGCCACGGGCAGGTGCAGCACGTCGGTGAGGAGCAGTGGCAGACCGACGAAGGACGCTGTCAGCAAGGCATGCAGGAAGAAGACCGAGCCATTCAGCACGATCATGCGCGTGTCCGCGAACATCGCGGCCAGCGTGCGGCAGGTCACCTTCATCGGCATGGCCTGACACGTCGGTGTGGGCACCTGCCACCAGAGCATGACGATGGCGGCGACCGCCAGCAGCGACGTCAGGCCGAACAGCCCCGGAAGACCGGCGATCGCTTCGAGCGGCGGACCCAGCACGAGCGCCAGCAGGAAGGACATGCCGATACTCACGCCGATGATGCCCATCACCTTGCCGCGGTTCGCCTCACAGGTGAGGTCGGCCGCCAGCGCCGTTCCGGCACCGGCAACCGCCCCCATACCCTGCAGGGCTCGCCCGAGCACGATACCGGTCAAGGTATGCGAGAGCGCGGCGACGGCGCCGCCGAGCGCGAAGACGATCAGGCCCAGCGTAATGGCCGGTTTACGGCCGATCCGGTCCGACAGCAGCCCCAGGGGGATCTGCAGGCACATCTGTCCTATGCCATAGACGCCCAGGGCGAGCCCGATCAGCCACGGCGTGGCACCCGGGAGGGTCCGCGCATACACGGAAAACACCGGCAGGATCAGGAAAAGCCCGAACAGGCGCAGGCTGATCACGCCTGCCAGCGTCAGTGCGCTACGCCGCTCCAGGGAACTGAGTTTGCTCACCGACAGGGTCCGGGCGAATCGCCCACGGGGGGCGTCGACCGACGATTATACGGGCCCTGTCCGAATCCACGGCGAAAGCACGTATCAGACCCTATACTGTGGGCTGATTTGCCGCACGCGACCCGTATAGATGGACTCCATAGCATCCCGCTCGACCTCCCTCGACTTCGCCGGCGTACGTGCGCTGGCTGCCGACGACATGAAGGACGTCGATGCGCTGATCCGCCAGCGGCTATCGTCGGATGTGGTCCTGATCAACGCGATCGCTGACCACATCATCGCGGGTGGCGGCAAGCGCCTTCGGCCGATGCTCCACGTTCTTGCGGCCCGTGCGGCGGGTTATACGGGCGAGCAACACGCCAAGCTGGCGGCCATCGTCGAATTCATCCACACCTCCACGCTCCTGCACGACGACGTCGTCGACGAGTCGGACATGCGGCGCGGACGCAAGACGGCAAACGCGCTGTGGGGCAACGCGGCCAGTGTCCTGGTGGGCGATTTCCTCTATTCGCGCTCGTTCCAGCTGATGGTCGAGCTGGACGACATGCGGATCATGCGCATCCTGGCCGACACCACCAACACCATCGCCGAGGGCGAGGTGCTGCAGCTTCTTAACATCGGCAACGCGGACGTGGACGAGAGCGCCTACCTCGCCGTCATCGAGCGGAAGACCGCGGTGCTGTTCGCGGCCGCAACCGAACTCGGCGGCGTGCTGGGCGGCTTGCCCGAGGCACAGGTGGCGGCGCTGCGGCGCTATGGGCTGGAGTTGGGCTATGCCTTCCAGATCGCAGACGACCTGCTCGACTATGTCTCCGACACGGAAACGCTGGGCAAGAACATCGGCGACGATCTCGCCGAGGGCAAGCCCACCCTGCCCCTGATCTATGCCATGCAGGTGGCCGATGACGACCAGCTTAAGTCGTTCCGTCACGTCATCGAGCACGGCGGCCTGGATTCGCTCGACCGCATCGTGTCGGCCATCCGGGACTCGGGCGCGATCGAGCGCACACACGAGAAGGCGGTGACCCATGCCACGGCGGCGCGCGAAGCGCTTTCTGCACTGCCGGCGTCACCTTACCGCGATGCGCTGGCGGCGCTCGCCGATTACTCGGTCGAACGCCGCTTCTGACGGGCCGCTTGCGACGGCTTATTTCCGTGTGGCGAACGACTCGCTCAGCCACGCCCGCATGGCGGCGTAAGCACGCTTGGCCACCTTGTCGTCGTAACGGCAATTGCCGGTCGGCGAGGTAGCCTCTTTCTCCGTAAAGCAGTGCACGGCGCCACCAAAATCCGTCGATGCCCAGTCCACCTTGCCCCCGCGCATCTCCGCCTCGAACGCAGTGCGCTGCTCTGGCGGCACATTGGTATCGTCCGCGCCGTTGAGCGCCAGCACGTGCGCATGAATCTGCGAGGCGAGCTTCGGATCGTCGGTGGAGAGCAGGCCGTGGAAGCTCACTACCGCGGCCAGGTCGGCACCCGTACGCGCAAGATCGAGGACGGCCGAGCCACCGAAGCAGAAGCCGATGGCGGCCAGGCGCATCGGGTCGATCGGGGCGTTCTTTTCCTGGGCCTTGAGTTCATCCAAGGCGCGCGTCACACGTTGTCGCATGATCGCGCGGTCGGCGTACAACGGCTTCACCGCGGCACCGGCCTCCGCCTCCGACGTGGGGCGGACATCGCCGCCGTACATGTCGGTCAGGAGGATGACGTAATCCTTGCCCGCGATGTCCTTGGCCTTGGCCACGGCCCGGTCGTTGACACCGAACCAGTTCGGCACCATGACCATGCCGGGACGCTTGCCGGTCACCGCGTCGTCGTAGACGAGGACACTCTTGAAGGTCACGCCGTGGTCGGTCCACTGGACCGGCCGCGCGACCATCGCCGCGGATGCGGCACCCATGGAACCCAGAACCAGCAAGGACAAGGCTAGCAGCGTGCGGCGCATCGGCGTGACTCCCCGGAAAGCACCCAGCATAGGCGCCCCGGGGGCGTCACGGCCAGTCGTCCGGTCAGCGACCCGCCGCGTGCCTGGCCAGCGGACGCTTGAGCGGCGCCAGTGCGTTCACCAGGCGCATGCCAAGGCCACGAGCCGCGACCAGCGGTGGCGATGTCCAGCCGTAAACCCGTCCGAGGGCATCGAACGACCAGGCGTCGATGCCGTTGGCACTGCTACGACGGCGTGCGTAGCGCCGCAACACGTGCGGCGCGCCGATGTCGCGCCCGGCGTCGCGCGCGGACACCAGCGTGTCGCGCAAGGCCTCGACATCGCGCAGGCCCAGATTCACCCCCTGCCCGGCCAGCGGGTGCACCGCGTGCGCCGCGTCGCCGAGCAGCACCATCCGGCCGGACTGGTAGCGGTCGGCCAGGCGCAGGCGCAGCGGAAACGCAGCGCGACGGCCAACCGACATGATCGGACCGAGACGGAAGTCGCTGGCCACGCCGAGCGCGTCGCGGAAAGCATCGTCGTCCAGGCCCATGACCCGATCGGCCTCGGCATCGGGCAGTGTCCAGACAAGGGAACTGCGACCGTCACCCAGCGGCAGCAGGGCGAGGGGGCCGGAGGGAAGGAAACGTTGCCAGGCCGTGCGCTCGTGGGGATGCGCCGTGGCGACGTGCGCCACCACGCCACGCTGTGCGTAATCGTGCCCGTGGGTGTCGATACCCGCCATGGCGCGCAGCGGCGAGTCGGCGCCGTCGGCGGCCACGATCATTCGTGCCGCGATGAGCCGGCCATCGTCCAGCTCGAGTTGCGCGCGATCCTCGCGCTCGGCGTAACCGACCACCGTCGCAGGCACCATGCACTGGACCCCGGCGTCCGCCAGGGCACGCCACAGAACCCATTGCACCAGGGTGTTCTCGACGATGTAGCCGAGCACGTCGCGCCCCTCGTCCGCGGCGTCGAACCGCAGCGAGGCGCCGGTCTCGGCGTCCCAGACCGCCATATGTTCGTAGCCGGAGGCACGCGCGTCGCGAATGGCCGCCCAGGCGCCCAACGCGTCCAGCAGCCGCACCGACGACGGGGCGAGACCCACCACGCGCAGGTCCACCTCGTCCTCCGCACGCCAGGCCGCCGGTTCGCGCGCATCGACGAGCGCGACCGCGAAGCCCGCCCGGGCCAGGGCCAGCGCCGCGGCGGCACCGACCATGCCACCGCCGACGACTGCCACGTCGAGCGGACCGGCGCGGCGACGCGACGAAGGGGTCAGGCCGAGGTCGCTCATGGTGTCGGCTCGCGCACGGCGAACGGAGCGTTCGCCCGAAAGCCCATGCCGCGACGGCCGAGCGCATGGCGCAACGGCGGCACGCGATCCAGCGCCAGCATGGCCAGCGAACGCAACGGACCCAGCAGGGGCTGGTCGAGGCAGGCCAGACGGACCAGGCCGTGGCTCATCGCCATCGTGCCGTCCCGGTCCGGCGCCCGACGGTTTGCGTACTCGGCAAGGAGCGACGGCGCGCCCGGGTCGTCGGCCAAGGCCACGAGTTCGGCGAGGGTCAGCGCATCGCGCAGGCCCAGGTTGAAACCCTGTGCGCCGATGGGATGCACCGTCTGCGCGGCATTACCGACCAGCACCGCACGGTCGGAAGTGACTGCGGCAGCGGCCACGCGACGGATGGGATACGGCGACCGCTTGCCGGGACGCGTCAATCGCCCCAGGCGCCAACCGAACCGCTCCTGCGCCAGCGCGCAGAAGGCGGCATCGTCCATGGCGGCCACCGCATCGGCCTGGTCCGCGGCGACGGTCAGGACCACCCCAATGCGTCGATCCGCCAGTGGCAACACCGCCACCGGTCCGGCATCGGTGAACCGCTCGAAAGCCCGCCCAGCCGGGTCGCGCTCTGGCGTAAAGGTACTGACGAAGAGCGCCTGGTCGTAGTCGTACTCATGGGTGGCGATGCCCAGTTGCGTACGCACCCCGGACTGCGTGCCGTCCGCGCCAACCAGCAACGAGGTTTGCAGGGTGCGGACGCCGCCCTCCGTCACCACGTCCACCGCCCAGCCATCTCCCTCGGAACGTATCCGCTCCACCCGGCCAGGCGCCAGCCGGGTCAGATGCCGACACTGGTCGAGGCGGGCCAGGAGGGCCGCACCCAGTTCCCGCGCGGGCAGGGTCCAGCCGAGCGCGTCGACGCCTTCGTCGGCGGCGGTCATGCGGACACTGCCGAAGTCCCCGGACCGGCTGGTATGGATATGCGTGATCGGCGTGGCGCGATGCTCCGCGAACGCCCATACGCCAATGGCACGCAGGCCGTTCACCGTGGCGCGCGCCAGGGCGAGGTTGCGCTCGTCGTAGCTGGGCTGCTGCCCGACGGTGGGGGCGGCCGCCTCGACCAGCACGGCGGGCACGCCGGCCGCGTCCAGCGCGATGGCGAGGCTGGCACCGACCAGGCCGCCGCCGACGATGAGGATGGGTTCGGGTGTTGGGCTCATGGCCGAATCATACCGCCGCCGCGTGAATGCGCCGGGGTTGCGGCCCCCTGCCGCAGGTGTCGCCACGCTGGCTAGAATGCGCCTATGGCCAATCGACTCTCCAAGATCTACACCCGCACCGGCGACGACGGCAGCACCGGCCTTGGCGACGGTAGCCGTACCGGCAAGGATTCCCTGCGGGTAACCGCCTACGGCACCGTGGACGAGCTCAACAGCACGATCGGCCTGACGCTGGCGGCCGATGGCGTGGACGACGATGTCCGCGAGGCCCTGGTCCAGATCCAGCACGAGCTGTTCGATCTGGGCGGCGAGCTGTGCATCCCCGGCCTGGCGATGATCCAGGCCGCGGACATCGACCGCCTGGAAACCGTCCTCGACGGCTTCAACGCCGACCTGCCGGCACTGAAGGATTTCATCCTGCCCGGTGGCGGTATGGCGGCGGCCACCTGCCACGTCGCCCGTACCGTCTGCCGGCGGGCCGAACGCGACGTCGTGGCCCTGTCCCGGGAAGAGGCCATCCGGCCCGAGGCCCAGCGCTACCTGAACCGGCTCTCCGACCTTCTTTTCGTCCTGGCCCGGGTACTGGCACGGCGCAGCGGGCATGGCGAGGTGCTCTGGCAACACGTGCGCCGCCCGCGTGGCTGAGCCGGCGGTGTAAGCTCGCGAGGCCGGAGCGGCGATCGACGCCGCGCCTCAGGATGGGGTTCATGCTCATGGGTGACGTGCCATCGTGCCGCCGCATAGGGGATTCTGCTAAGTTGGCCGCCTTTCGTAACCCGGATAAGACCCCGCCCGTGACGTCACGCATCAGCATCCTGCCTAAACGCCGCCTGCTGGCGACCGCCGTCGCCCTCATCGTCTCGGCTCCTGCCTGGCAGGCGCAGGCCCAGAGCGCCCCGACCCAGGGTGAGACGCGTGCCGTGGCGCCCGTAGCGTCCACCGTACCCGTCGCGTCGGTGTCGGCCACGCCGACCGCCGCCATGGCACCCGCGGAGACCTGCCCGCTGGGCTCGTTCATCTGCCCACCGCGACCGATCAGCTACGCGCTGTGCCGCCCGAATGCCATGCTCGACTTCTACGAGCCTGGCGTCACCAAGGACAGCACGCTCCGCGACACGGCCGTGACCGACGTCCATTCGGGCATCGACGACGGCAACGCCAGCGGGGTCAAGGTCGAAAGCCCCGAGCCCAACCTCTATCACATGACCGGCGGCGTTCGCCTGGAGCGCGCCGACCAGGTGCTGCGCGCCAACGACGTCACCTATAACTCGGATTCCACGGCCTACGACGCCAAGGGCAACGTGAAGTACCAGGAGGCCGGCATGCTGGTCTCCGCCGACCGCATGACGGGTACCACCACACCCAACGACGGCGACGCCTACAACGTGCGTTACCAGTTGCTGCAGTCGCGTGGCAACGGCGTGGCCGACCACGCGAAGATCATCGATCCGCAGCACGGTCGCTTCCAGATGGCGTCCTACTCCACCTGCGATATCGGCTCCCGCAAGTGGGAGTTCCGCGCCAAGACGATCAACCTGAACAAGGAAACCGGCGTCGGCGAGGCACGCAGCGCCACGATGCGCGTCATGAACGTGCCCGTCGCCTATCTGCCGTACTTCACCTTCCCGCTGGACGACCGCCGCAAGAGCGGGTTCCTGTACCCGACGTTCGGCTCGTCCAGCCGTTCGGGCATGTACCTCAACCTGCCGTACTACTGGAACATCGCACCCAACTACGATGCGACGATCACGCCGGGCTACTACAGCGACCGTGGCTTTCTCCTGGGCACGGAGTTCCGCTACCTGCTGCCGCGCTCCAACGGCACGTTCGACCTGCAATACATGGCGCACGACAAGGGCCCGGACCAGGACGAGAGCGGCACCAGCGATCGTGACGGCTCCAAGCAGCGCTACCTGGTCCAGATCACCAACTCGACCAACCTCGGCGCCGGCTTCGGCTTCGTGGCGAACATCAACCGCGCATCCGACAACCAGTATTTCCGGGATTTCAGCAACGACCTCTATCAGTCGGCTGTCGGCATCCTGAGTTCCAGTGCCTATGTCACCAAGGGTGGAAAATACTGGAGCGCCTCACTGGGCGCGGACGATTACCAGAACGTGGACGCCGGGCTGCCGAACTGGGTGGTGCCGTACCGCCGCTGGCCGCGCGCGACGTTCAATCTGCAGGCACCGCTGAACAACTGGCTCGACGTGGGCGTCGATTCGGAAGCTGTGGCTTTCCGCAAGATCGACAAGCAGCCGTTCACCCCACAAAATCTCGGCACGCTGGGCCAAGTCGACGGCAACCGGCTCGACCTTGCGCCCTACCTGGCCGCCGATTTCTCGGGCGCCTCCTGGTTCATCCGGCCACGCGTCGAGTATCGCTACACCGATTACCGTCTGGATTCGGACTACCAGTACTACCATTTCGCGCAGCAGAGCCCGTCGCGTTCCGTCCCCATCAGCAGCCTCGACGCCGGCCTGATCTTCGATCGCCAGACCAGCCTGTTCGGCACCAATTACACGCAGACCCTCGAACCGCGCCTGTATTACCTCTACGTGCCGTACCGCAACCAGTCCAACCTGCCCACGTTCGACACCAATGCGATGTCGTTCGATTTCTGGCAGCTGTTCACGACCAATCGCTTCTCCGGCGCCGATCGCCAGATGGATGCGAACAACCTGACCGCCGCGTTGACCACGCGACTGCTCGATGACACCGGCGTCGAGCGCCTGTCGGCCAGCATTGGCCAGATCAAGTATTTCAGCGACCAGAAGGTGCAGATGCCGGGCGTCGCGCCGACCGACTTCAGCCGGTCCGACTACGTCGCCCAGCTGGGCGTTCAGTTCAACGACAAGTGGCGCCTGAACAGTTCCTACCAGTGGAACCCGAACAAGCAGCCCAGCACCTACGTCAACGACCAGAACATGATCTACAACTCCGGGCGCAACACCGACCTGGCGACGGTCATGGTCCAGCGCCGTATCAAGGGCGACGGCATCGTCAACTTCTCCTACCGGTACCGCCGCGGCGTGATGGAACAATTCGACACATCCGTGGTCTTTCCTGTGTCGGAGCGCTGGCGCGCGCTGGCCCGCTGGGTCTATGCCCGCCGGGACATCGTGCCGGTCACCTTCAACGGCGGCCTCCCGTTTACCACCTTCGACTACTCGCACCGGACCCTGGAAGCCGCGGTGGGTATCGAGTACGACAGCTGCTGCGTCGCCTTCCGCGTGCTCGGTCGCCACTACGTACACGACTACCTGCGCGAGACGGACAACGCGGTGATGTTCGAGGTGGAATTCAAGGGCTTGGGCTCGCTCAACCCGCAATCGGGCGCCTACCTGCGCCGTGCTATCCTTGGCTATCAATAAGTGGGGCAGGTGCCCCGGGCTCCCTATTCGATGAAGCAGATCCTCTCGTACTCCATGCTCGCCGCCTCCCTCCTGGTGGCGATGCCCTCGGCCCATGCCCAGTTGATGCCTTCGGCCCAGCCGACGACGTCGGGCGCGACCGCCGGCAACGGTTCGATCGACCGCATCGTCGCGGTGGTCGAGGAAGACGTCATCCTGCAGAGCGAGCTGGACGAGGCCATCAACGCCATCGTCCGCCAGTACGCCTCGAATCCGGGCCAGCTGCCGCCGAAGGACGTCCTGGCCCGCCAGGTGCTCGACCGCCTCATCCTGATGAAGCTGCAGGTCCAGCGCGCCAACGACCAGAACATCCACGTGTCCGACCAGGACATCGACCAGGCGGCCACCAACGTGGCCCAGCAGAACAAGATGAGCCTCGACCAGCTGCGTGCGGCAGTGGAGCAGGACGGCTACAGCTACGCAGCGTTCCGCCAGCAGCTGTCCGACCAGATCATCGCCCAGAAGCTGCACGAGAGCGTGGTGCGCGACCAGGTCACCGTCACCGACGCCGAGGTCAACAACCTGCTGGCCAGCCCGAGCTACAAGGCCGGCGAGGTCCACCTCGCGCACATCGCCATCAGCACCCCCGCCAATGGCGGTGCCGCCGACATCGCGCAGGCGGAAGCCAAGGCCGCCGAGGCGATCAAGGCGATCAAGGGCGGCATGGACTTCAACGCCGCGGCCATCCGCTTCTCCGACGCGCCCGACGCGCTGGACGGCGGCGACCTGGGCTGGCGCCGCCTGGACGAAGTGCCGCCCGCCTTCGCGGACGCTGTCGCCACCCTCAAGCCGGGCGAGACCACCGCCGCCCTGCGCGGTCCCACCGGCTTCCACATCCTGAAGCTGGTCGACACGCGCGCGCCGGGCCGCCAGATCGTCACCGAGTATCACGCCCGTCAGATCCTCATCAAGCCGTCCGAGCTGGTCACGCCGGAGCAGGCCGAGAAGAAGGCGCAGGACCTGTACACGCGCATCGTCGACAAGAAAGAAGATTTCGCCAAGCTCGCCAAGGATGAGTCCAAGGACAACACCACGGCGAACAACGGCGGCGACATGGGCTGGTTCGCCAAGGATGCCTGGGGCCAGGCCATCGCCACCCAGGTCGAGCAGCTGAAGGACAACGAGGTCTCGCACCCCATCCAGACGGATGCCGGCTGGATCGTCCTGCAGCGCCTGGGCTCACGCCAGAGTGACCTGACCGACCAGCTGCAGCGCGACCAGGCCCGCCAGGCCATCGGCAACCGCAAGGCCGACGAAGCCTACGAGAACTACCTCCGTGAGCTGCGTTCCACGTCCTTTGTCGATATCCGCGTGCCTGAGCTGAAAGATCCGAGCGACAAGCCGGCAAGCACGGCCTCCACGCCGTAACACCGACATGACCGCGACCACCCTGCCACGGCTCGCCGTCACCGCCGGCGAGCCTGCCGGGGTGGGACCGGAGCTGGTTGCCCGCCTGGCCGCCAGCGATCTCCAGGCCGACCTGGTCGCTATCACCGACCGGCAGTTACTGAGCCGCGCGGCCGCCGCCGCCGGCGTCACCCTCCATATCGACGACGATACCGGCCAGCGCATCGGCAGCCGGGCGCCCGGGCACATCCGCGTGCAACACGTGCCGTTGGGCACCGTGGAGACCTGGGGCCACCCCGACCCACGCAACGCGCGCCACGTGCTGGACATGTTGGCCGCAGCCGCCGACGGGTGTGCCGTGGGCGAGTTCGATGCCGTGGTCACCGGCCCCGTGCAGAAATCCAGCATCAACGAGAGCGGCATCGCCTTCAGCGGCCATACGGAGTTCTTCGCTGAACGCGCGGGCGTCGACGTGGTGATGATGCTGGCCAGCCCCGAACTGCGCGTCACCCTGGTCACGACTCACCTGCCCCTGTCCGCCGTGCCCGCGGCGGTCACCGCGACGCGTATCGAACGCACGCTGCGCATCGTGGCGCGTGCACTGGTGCAGGATTTCCGCCTGACCCATCCGCGCATCGCCGTGCTCGGCCTCAATCCGCACGCGGGCGAGGGCGGCCATATGGGCCGGGAAGAGTTGGACACCATCATCCCGTTGCTGGATCGACTGCGCGGCGAAGGCATGATCCTGCTCGGCCCGCTGCCGGCCGACACGGCCTTCGTTCCCGCCATGCGCCCGCACTACGACGCCGTGCTGGCGATGTATCACGACCAGGCCCTGCCCGTGCTCAAGAGTGAAGCCTTCGACCGCACCGTCAACGTGACGCTGGGGCTGCCTTACATCCGTACCTCGGTAGACCACGGCACGGCGCTGGACCTCGCGGGCACCGGCCGCGCGGATCCGGCCAGCCTGTTCGCCGCCACCCGCCTCGCCATCGACCTCGCCCGCCACCGGGCCACGCCATGAACGCACGCCCCAAGAAGAGTTTCGGCCAGCACTTCCTGCACGATAAGCGCTATATCGATCGCATTGTCTCGTCCGTCGCACCCAAGGACGGCGACACCGTGGTCGAAATCGGACCGGGCGAAGGCGCCATGACGATGCCCCTGCTCGCCGTGGCAAAGCGCATGACGGCGATCGAACTGGATACCGACCTCATTCCCGGCCTGCAGGCGCGCGCGGCCGCCATAGGCGAACTACGCATCGTGCACTCGGACGTGCTCAAGGTCGATTTCACGGCGCTGGCCCATGAACTTGGCGCGGAGCGCCTGCGCATTGCCGGCAACTTGCCGTACTACATCTCCAGCCCGATCCTGTTCCACTGCGTGGCCCACGCCTCCGCCATCCAGGATATGCACTTCATGCTGCAGAAGGAGGTCGTCGACCGCATGGCCGCCGAGCCGGGCAGCAAGGTCTACGGGCGCCTCAGTGTCATGCTGCAGCTGGCCTGCAAGGTGACGCCGCTCTTCACGGTGCCGCCGGGCGCATTCCGGCCGCCGCCGAAGGTCGACTCCGCCGTGGTCCGGCTGGTACCGCTCCCTCCCGAGGCGTTGCCCACGGGCGATCCGGCACGCATTCACGCGGTTGTGAAGGCCGCGTTCGCGATGCGACGCAAGACGCTTTCCAACACGCTAAAGGGCATCGTGGACGAGTCGACGATCCGTGAACTCGGCATCGATCCGCGTGCACGCGCCGAAACGCTGGCGCCGATGGACTTCGTGAAGCTCGCAAACGCGAGCTGAGCGCGTTCAGGGCATACTTGCCCACCCCCTTCCCGTCCCCGACAATCCCTCCATGAACTCTAAACAGCCCTACACGATCGACGT
This sequence comes from Luteibacter sp. ME-Dv--P-043b, assembly GCF_030209605.1. NCBI lineage: Bacteria > Pseudomonadati > Pseudomonadota > Gammaproteobacteria > Lysobacterales > Rhodanobacteraceae > Luteibacter > Luteibacter sp. ME-Dv--P-043b. The sequence continues at coordinate 6,024 of NZ_JARVRT010000013.1, read as the reverse complement.
GGAGGTCGAAACCCGCTTCGTTCCCGACCAGTCGCAGCCCAAGGATAACCGCTACGTGTTCGCCTACACGATCACGCTGCGTAACGCGGGCGAGTCCGGTGCACAGCTGCTGACACGGCACTGGGTGATCACCGATGCGAACGGCAAGGTCGAGGAAGTGCGCGGCGACGGCGTGGTCGGCGAGCAGCCGTGGATGCGCCCCGGCGAATCCTTCGAATACACCTCCGGCGCCGTCTTGGAGACCTCGGTCGGCACGATGGAAGGCAGCTACCGCATGGTGGCGGACGACGGCACGCACTTCGATGCCCCGATCGCGCCCTTCGTGCTTTCGATCCCACGCACGCTCCACTAGGATCGAAGCCATGGATAGTGTGCATGCCCGCGCCGACAACGGCGCGACGGAGCGACAGGACTGATGGCCGTCTACGCGATCGGCGATGTCCAGGGTTGCTACCCCGAACTCCAGCGCCTGCTGGAGAAGCTTCGTTTCGACCCGTCGAACGACAAACTCTGGTTCTGCGGGGACTTGGTCAACCGCGGCGGTGAGTCGCTGGCCACGCTGCGGCTGATCCACTCGCTGCGCGACAGCACCATCATCACGCTGGGCAACCACGATCTCTCACTGCTCGCCATCGGCCAGCGTCGCGAGGACGCACAGCAACGGGTCAACCCCGAGCTGCGCGAAGTGCTGTTCGCCGACGATGCCCCGGTGCTGCTCGAGTGGCTGCGCATGCAGAAGCTGCTGCACCACGACGAGACCCTGGGCTGGACCATGATCCACGCGGGCATGGCGCCCATGTGGACGCTGCGCCAGGCCCAGCGCGCTGCCCTGGACGTCGAGCGCGAGCTTGGCGGCCCGCGTCACCAGCGGCTGCTGAAAAACCTGTTCGGCAATCGTCCGCCCGGCTGGAACAACCGCCTGCAGGGTGTGGAGCGCCACCGCGCCACCATCAATACGCTGACCCGCATGCGCTATTGCGACGTCACCGGTCGGATCGACTTCGAAGGCAAGGGCACCCCGGGCACACAGAAGCCGGGCATGTATCCCTGGTTCGAAGTGCCGGGCATGCGTCGCCGCGAAACCCGCATCGTCTGCGGTCACTGGTCCGCGCTGGGACGGTTCGCCGGCCTGGGCGTCTATGCGATCGACACCGGCTGCGTCTGGGGTGGACAGCTCACCGCCCTGCGCCTGGACACCGAGGAACCGGAATACATCACCGTGAATGCCGAGCCGCATCGGCAGAAGCCCAAGGGCGGCGGCGACTGACCGATATCGACTGACTGCAAAAAACAAACCCGCCTGTCGGCGGGTTTGTTTTTACGGGCAGGCTCACCGTGCGTCAGGTGAGCTGGCCGTGGCAGTGCTTGTACTTCTTACCCGAGCCACAAGGACAGGGATCGTTGCGACCGACCTTCGGGCCGTCGTTGACGACGGAAGGCATGATCGGCGCGGCGGCCTCCGCCGGCGCATTGCCCTGGGGCAAACCCGCGGCCTGCGCGTCCGCATGCTGGAATTGCAGCGACTGGCCGTCGGCCGCACGCTGCTGCTCCGCTTCCATCGCCAGCACTTCGTCTTCGCTGCGGACGCGGATACGCGCGAGCATCTGCACCACTTCGCCCTTGATGCGGTCGAGCATTTCGGAGAAGAGCTCGAACGACTCGCGCTTGAATTCCTGCTTCGGCTGCTTCTGCGCATACCCGCGCAGATAGATGCCCTGGCGCAGGTAGTCCATGCTGGCGAGGTGCTCCTTCCAGGCGTTGTCGACCACCGAGAGCATGACGTGCTTCTCGAGCGAGCGCATGGTCTCCGCGCCGATCTGGGCTTCCTTCTCGGCGAACAGGGCGTCCACCGCCTCGCGCACGTGCTCGAGGATGCCTTCGGCGTCCACTTCCTTCTGTGCCTCGACCCACTGCGGAAGGTCGATGCGCAGGTTGAGTTCGCTCGCCAGCTCGCGATCGAGGCCGGCGAGGTCCCACTGGTCGTCGATGCTGTCCGCCGGCACGAAGCGACGCACCAGGGCGACCACGACGTCCTGGCGGATGTCGCCGATCATGTCGGAGATGTCGTCGGTTTCGAGCAGTTCGTCACGCTGCGCGTAGATCACCTTGCGCTGGTCGTTGGCGACATCGTCGAAGTCCAGCAGATTCTTGCGGATATCGAAGTTGTGCTGCTCGACCTTGCGCTGCACTTTCTCGATCTGGCGGGAGATCAGTCGATCCTCCAGTGCCTCGTCTTCCTTCATGCCGAACATCTGCATCCAGCGGCCGATGCGCTCGCCGCCGAAGATGCGCATCAGGTTGTCCTGCAGCGACAGGTAGAAGCGGGACGAGCCCGGATCGCCCTGGCGGCCCGAACGGCCACGCAGCTGGTTGTCGATACGACGGGATTCGTGGCGCTCGGTACCGATGATGTGCAGACCACCGGAAGCCAGCACCTGGTCGTGGCGTTTTTTCCAGTCCTCGCGCACCTGCTTGCGCTCGGCGTCGGAGGCGTCTTCGGGCAAGGTGGCCAGCGCCGCGTCGAGGCTGCCGCCCAGCACGATGTCGGTACCGCGACCGGCCATGTTGGTGGCGATGGTGACCGCGCCCGGCGCACCGGCCTGCGCGACGATGTGCGCCTCGCGCTCGTGCTGCTTGGCGTTGAGCACCTCGTGCGCGATGCCTTCCTGCCGAAGCAGGCCGGAAACCAGCTCGGACACGTCGATCGAGGCGGTGCCAACCAGCACGGGCTGGCCGCGTTCGTGGCAGGCCTTGATGTCGGCGATCACCGATTTGTATTTGGCATCCGGCCCCAGGAACACGGAATCCGGGTTGTCGACACGCACCATCGGCTTGTGCGTCGGGATGACCACGACTTCCAGGCCGTAGACGGTCTGGAATTCGTAGGCTTCCGTGTCGGCCGTGCCGGTCATGCCGGCCAGCTTCTTGTACATGCGGAACAGGTTCTGGAACGTCACCGTCGCCAGGGTCTGGTTCTCGCGCTGGATGGGCACGCCTTCCTTGGCCTCGACCGCCTGGTGCAGGCCGTCGGACCAGCGGCGACCCGCCAGGGTACGACCGGTGAACTCATCGACGATGATGACCTCGCCGTCGCGCACGATGTAGTCCACGTCACGCTGGTAGATGCCGTTGGCGCGCAGCGCGGCATTGAGGTGGTGGACCACCGCCAGGTTCTTCGAATCGTAGAGACCGCTGTCGGGCTCGATGACGCCGGCCTCGCGCAACAGCTGCTCGGCGTGCTCCATGCCCTCTTCGGACATGTGCACCTGCTTCTGCTTCTCGTCGACCAGGTAGTCGCCCGGAGCGTCTTCCTTCTCCTGCCGGATGAGGCGGGGGACGATCTTGTTCACCGCGATGTACAGCTGCGGGGAATCTTCGGCCGGGCCCGAGATGATCAGCGGGGTGCGGGCTTCGTCGATGAGGATCGAGTCCACTTCGTCGACGATGGCGTAATGCAGGCCGCGCTGGTTGCGCTGCTCCTTGCTGAGCGCCATGTTGTCGCGCAGGTAGTCGAAGCCGAACTCGTTGTTGGTGCCGTAGGTGATGTCCGACTGATAGGCCTCGCGCTTGTCCGCGTGGTCCATGCCCGGATATACGACGCCGACCGTGAGGCCGAGGAAGTTGTACAGCCGGCCCATCTGGGCGGAGTCGCGACGCGCCAGGTAGTCGTTCACCGTGACCACGTGAACGCCCTTGCCTTCCAGAGCATTCAGGTACACAGGCAGCGTGCCGACCAGGGTCTTGCCCTCGCCGGTGCGCATCTCGGCGATGCGGCCCGAGTGCAGCACCATGCCGCCGATCATCTGGACGTCGTAGTGGCGCATGCCGAGCACGCGCTTGGCCGCCTCGCGGGTGACCGCGAAGGCTTCGGGCAGCAACTTGTCGAGCGCCTCGCCCGCTGCCAGCCTGCTGCGGAACTCCTCGGTCTTCCCGCGCAGCGCATCGTCGGAAAGCGTTTCGAATTCGGGCTCCAGGGCGTTGATGCGCTTGACCGTCTTGGAGAGGTCGCGCAGCACACGCTCGTTACGGCTGCCGAAAATACTCGTCAGTGCACGATTGAACATCGATCATCCGGATCTGAAACGAAAAAAGGGCGCCGGAAGGCCTGAAGCCGAGCGGCACGAAGGGACGATCATACTACGCCCGCCCCTGGCTTTCCTCGGGGTGGCGGCATGCCGCCACGGATTCAAGGCCGGGTCAGCGGTGGCTGCGGACAAAGGCCAGCGGATTGACCACCTGATCGTGGTACCAGACCTCGAAATGGACGTGCGACCCCGTAGAACGGCCCGTGGAACCGGCCTTGGCGATCACGTCGCCCACCCTGACCCGCTCGCCGGGGGTGGCGACGATGACGCTGTTGTGGGCGTAGCGGGTCATGTACCCATTGCCGTGGTCGATTTCGACGACATCGCCATAGCCGCTGCGCTGACCGGCAAAGGTGACCATGCCTTCGGCAACCGCCGTCACCGGCGTACCCGTCGGGGCGGCGATGTCGATGCCCGTGTGCCGGGCACTGTGCCCGCTGAAAGGATCGGGACGACCGCCAAAGTAGGAGGAGATGTAGCCGTTCACCGGCATGCCCGTCGGCCGCAGGCTGGACTCGATCCGGCGATCCATGAGCATGTCACTCAGGGCCTCGAGCTGGACCTGCTGGGTATCGAACTGGCCCGATAATCGGTCGATGCCGCGATCCAGTGAACCCGGCAAGGTGTACGCGTCGCCACCGGCGGTCGGTTCCGGGCCGCCCTGCCCCGGCATCTCGTCGAAGTCGAACTCGCCGGCGTCGAGCTTGCCCACCTGAGTCAGGCGCTCGCCCAGCGCGTTCAGGCGAATGGATTGGGCCTGCAACTGGCCCAGCTTCACGGCCAGGGCGTCGAGGTCTCGCTGGGCGTCCCGCCGGATCTGTGCCACCTGGGCATCCTGGTCGCCCACCTGCTGCTGAAGACCCTGGATATGACCGAGGGCACGGCCGCGGGGGCTGGCCACGGCAAGGGCAACGACCGCACCGACGCAGGCAATGCCCAGCACACCGGCCAGGGCGAAAGCGGCCATCTTGCAGCGCAAGCGCCGGCAAGAGAGGTCCAGCGTTTTCGGTCCTTTCTGACCGCGTGACACGAGTATGATCTGCATACGTTCCACATCGAAAAGTCCATCCGGCCCATGCCACCGCCGTCCAAGCCGTCCCGCCATGCCACCCGTGGACTGAAATCCATCGTGGACGTGGGACCCGTCGCGTCGCTCGCCGCCAAGGCGCGCGAACTCGACCAACTGGACCGCCAGCTCCGCGCGACCCTGCCCTCGCCCATGCGCGACCACATCCGCTTCGCGGACCTGCGCGATGGCCGACTCGTCTTCCTCGCGCCGTCGTCGGCCTGGGCATCGCGGGTACGTCTTTACCAGACGCAGATCCTCGAAGCCGCCCGCGCCATGGGCGCGAAGGCCTACTCGGTCGCCGTGAAAGTGGCACCCCTGCCGCCTGTTGAGGTCATTCCCGACCGGCACAGGCCGCTTTCCGCCGGTGCGGCCCGCCATCTCCGGTCCGCCGCGGCCTCGTTGTCCGATCCCACCCTGCGTGATCTCTTCCTCTACCTGGCTCTCCAGGCAGACAACGAAGATTAATCAAGCACTTACCGTTCACCAATGCGAATGCGTAAGTCGTACCGCACCCGGTAAGTGGCGAACTTTATAGCATGCATTCACAAAGGGAGCACCTGAGGTGCACGCCTGATTCACATCCTCTTACGGCTATCGGAACCATAGGGCCAAGTCGTGGTGGTGACTTATTGTGTAGGTAGCGGTCGGTTCTTGTAGGTACAAAACTGGCGCGCCTCTGGCATCGTGCTGGGCCTGGGGCCTGGGGCCTCGGGCCTGGGAGCGAGAGCCGGCGGGTGCCACCCTCGGGGCCACGCCTGCGGCGACCCGACAGGGAAGGGCCGCGTTCGCGGCCGTTTATTGATTGCCCTTCGGGCCCGGGTCGGGCTTCGAACGGGGGTTTCCGATTCGCCATCCATGGCTCAGCGGAAA
>NZ_JARVRT010000026.1:0-133710 GCF_030209605.1 Luteibacter sp. ME-Dv--P-043b | reverse complement strand
TCATCCTCTGAGCGAGTTCGGCCGCTTGCGGCCGCTGCTCGAGCGCAGAGGGTGATCACCCGGCGCCTCCTCCCCGCACCCTATGAGAGACAGCGGCTCCGGTTTCAGTACGGGCCGTGGTCACGCACCAAAGATGTTATGTGAGGCCAGGCATGCCCAACAGCGAGAGCGCGTTGGGGACCGCCTCGCCTCGCGCGGTGTTGTCGAAAATGCACCAGACGTCCTTACCACTGTGACGGGCCTGCTCCATCCGCTGAGCGATGCTCCGGATGAAGGGCTCGTCGTAGGCGGAGTAATAAACCTGCGGCGTACCGTGCAGTCGTAGATACAACAGGCGCCCGTCGTCGGGGGGTTCGACATCCGCCACCGGCGACGGGTGGGCCCATACACAAGAGACGCCCGCCTTGTCGAAGACGGCGGCGCCCCGATCGGTGAACCATGACGCATGGCGCGGTTCGCACGCCACCGGCACGCGTGTCGCTCGACGCAGGGCGGCGAAGAAGCCCGTGGCTGTTTTCACGTCCAGTGCAAGACTGGGCGGAAGCTGGACGAGGAGGCAGCCGAGGTGGTTTCCCAGCCCGCCGGCCTGCTGGAGAAAAGCGTCGAGCGGCTCTTCGACCGCCTGCAAACGCCGCTCGTGCGTGATCGCGCGGGGCATTTTTACGCTGAAGCGGAAGGCCTCAGGCACGCTCTGGGCCCAGCGGCGGTAGGTTTTTTCCTGGTGCGGGCGATAGAACGACGAGTTGATCTCGACGCAGGGAAACACCTTCGCGTAACGCTCGAGGTGGCTGCCTTCCCCGGGAAACGCCGACGCGACTTTCGAGGAAAGCGACCAGCCGGCGCATCCCACGCGCACGGCGGCTTCCCGGTCGTCATGATGCTCCCGCCATGCCGGCGCGTCGGTGTCCCGGGTCGTGTCGTCGTGCTTATCCTTTCGTTTCACGGCCTGCCTGCGACGTGGGCGTCCGGTCGCCTGACCGGCATCGCCCGAATGACATCACTGGACAAGCCACTGGAACGTGAAGTCGCCGCCGACGGCAGTCCCCTGGACTGACCGGACGTCAACGCCCCAGCGCAGGGTCCGACACGGACGGGCGCCCATCCTCCCGATGCCCGGCGAACCGCCGCAGGAACAGCGGGTCGACGTCGCTGGTGGCGGTCAGGTCGTACCAGTGGTCGCAGCCGCCGATGTCCCAGTGGCTCTCCACGCGCTGGCCCGGCAGCAACCAGTACCGTCGGGGCACTTCGTCCAGATAGTCGTTGGGGGCGATGGTGACCGCGCAGGGGCGGCCGCCGTCGTTGCTGACGACCAGGTGCAGCTCGCCAGCGCGCCGCCCGCGGACCAGCGTGACCTCGGGCAGCGCGATGCCGGGGTGGTCGCTGCCCTTGTCGGGCTGCTTGCCGCTGAACTGGCGGAGGAAGCCGTTGGGGCCGTGCACGACGAGGTCATAGGCATCGCCGCTGTATGCGCTGGTCCAGTGATCCGACAGCTTCTTTCCGGCTTCCACGGTGTAGGTCCACGGCCCGTCCTTGCGCAGCGACGAGGTGACGTGGAAGCACGCGCCCATCGCGCCGCGGTTGCCGAAGTCAAGGAGATAACGACCCTGTTCGCGATCGACGCGCCCGGTCACCTCCAGGTCGTAGGCCAGCGCACGCGCCGGGCGCTGGCCGCGTTCCTGCCGCGGCAGCCGCTGCTCGCCGGGCGGTACCGGATGGTAGTCGGCATGGGTGGCCTGATCGGGCTCGTAGGCCTTGGTCGGGGGCAGCGACGGCACGCGGCCATCGTGGCCATCGAAGTCGAAGGCACGCGTCAGGTCGCCGCAGACCGCACGCCGCCACGCCGAGATGTTGGGCTCGGCCACGCCGAACCGCTGCTCGAGGAAACGCAGGATCGACGTGTGGTCGTAGGTCTCGGAACACACCCAGCCGCCCTTGCTCCACGGCGAAATGACCAGCATCGGCACGCGCACGCCGAGGCCGTACACGCCGGGATCGAAACCCTTGCCCCCGGGATACACCTCGTTGTCCGCATTCACGGTGGACAGGCCACGGTCGCGCGAGGTCGGCGGATAGGCGGGCACCACATGGTCGAAGAAGCCGTCGTTCTCGTCGTAGGTGATGAACAGCGCCGTCTTGCTCCACACCTCGGGATTGGACGTCAAGGCGTCCAGCACGCCGTCGATGTACCAGGCGCCGTAGTTGGCCGGCCAGCTCGGGTGCTCGGTATAGGCTTCCGGCGCGGCGATCCAGGACACCTGCGGCAGCGTGTCGGCCATGACGTCCTTGTGCAGGATGTCGAACAGCGACTGGCCGGTGGTGGTCTGTGTCCCGGTACGGGCCTTGTCGTAGAGCGGGTTGCCCGGCTCCGCGTCACGGAACCGGTTGAAATACAGCAGCGAGTTGTCGCCGTAGTTGCCGATGTACGGATTCTTGCCCCAGCCCCACTTGCCTGCCGCGTCCAGCCCGGTGCCGATGTCCTGGTAGATTTTCCAGGAAACCCCTGCCGCCTCGAGGCGTTCCGGGTAGGTGGTCCAGCCGTAGCCCTTCTCGTCGTTGGCCAGGACGGGGCCACCGCCCTGCCCGTCGTTGCCGACGTACCCGGTCCACATGTAATAGCGATTGGGGTCGGTGGAGGACAGGAGCGAGCAGTGATAGGCGTCGCAGAGGGTGAAGGCATCCGCCAGGGCGTAGTGGAACGGAATGTCTTCCCGGGTGAGGTAGGCCATGGTGGTGGTGCCTTTCGAGGGCACCCACTGGTCGTACCTGCCTGCGTTGAAAGCGGCGTGCGTGTCGTTCCAGCCGTGCGGCAGGTCTTCGATGAACTGCAGGCCCAGGTTGTCCGCCTGCGGGCGGAACGGCAGCACGTAGTCGTCGCTGCCGGCAGTGAGCGGCTGGTGCCAGACGGTGCGGCCGGAAGCCAGCGTCGTCGTTCGCGGGTCGCCGAAGCCGCGCACACCGCGCAGGCTGCCGAAATAATGGTCGAACGAACGGTTTTCCTGCATGAGGATCACCACGTGCTCGATGTCCTTCAGTGTGCCGGTACGCCGTGCGGCGGGCACGGCCAGGGCTTTCTGGATCGACATCGGAAGTGCCGTCGCCGCCAGGGCGGCGCTTGCGGCACCGAGGGAGAGCTTGAGGAAATGCCGGCGATCAGTCATGCGTATACCCGTGCGCTGGGAAGGGAGCCCTTGCGTCGGGTATTGTCGCGGCGGGTTGTTACAGTTTTCTCATCCTCACGGGGGCAACATGGTGGTGCAAGGACTGGACGCGCATCGGCGCGTCCTGGTGCGCGTGCTGGGACTGCTGGTCGGCGTCGCCGTGATCGGCGTGGGTTCGTATGCCTTCGTCGTCAACCTGCAAACCCACGCGGACCTCACCTTCCTGCGGTTTGCCAAGGACCTGTTCACCGGTTTTGCGGCGTTCGCGGCCTTTGGCCTCACTTTTCGCAGCGTCCGCATGGCCGGCTGGACGTTGTCGGCGTCGCTGCTCGTATACCTTGCCTGGTATTACGCGCTCACCCCGGTCGTCAGCCTGCCCTCGGCGCTGTTGCCCCTGGTCATCATGATCATCGCCGCCTATGTGGCGGGACGCAGGGCACTGTGGATCTTCATGGCCGCCACCGAGGTGGTGGTGCTCCTCTCCGCCGTCGTCGAACTGGCCGGCGCGGAAGCGCCGCTGGACATCGATCCCGCCTTCATCGTCGCGTTCCTTCGCCAGGTCTTCCAGATCGCCCTCGTCGCGGTGCTGGTCGACCGCACGGTCGTGGTGCTGAGCAACGCCCTGGATTTTTCCGATCAGCAGCGGCGCAAGGCGGAACAGCTTTTCGTGCGCCTCGGCGAACAGGCGGAAATCACCATCAGCCTGCAGCGCCAGGTGAGCCGGACCGCCCAGTCCGAGGCCGCCGCATCCCTGGCGACGGCGGTGTCGCACGACCTGGGCAACCTGCTCAACGTCATCGTCGCCTACGTCGAAAAGGCATGGAGCCACGTACGCCATACGGAGGGCGTGCTGGCCGATTCGTTGAACGGTATCGAGGCCGCCGCGGATCGCGCCGTGGACCTCAACCGGCGCATCACCTCGCTGGCACGTGCCGCGCCGCGCCAGGCCACGCCCATCGACCTGGCCACGGTGCTACCGGGGATCGTGCCCCTGCTCGCCATGACCCTGGGTCAGGCCATCGAACTGCGCGTCGATATCGGGCCCGGCGATCACCGGGTGGCGTTCGACGAGCCGTGCCTGGCCCTGATCCTGCTGAACCTGGCCACCAACGCGCGCGACGCGATCGACGGTCGCGGGGTCGTCGACCTGGCCTGCCGCGCCGACGACGGCCAGTCCGTGCTGATCTTCACCGACAACGGCAAGGGCATCCCGGAATCCCAGCGGCACACGGCCTTCGAACCGTTCTGGACGACGAAAGGCCCGGAGCGCGGCACGGGGCTCGGTTTGTTCAGTGCACGCCAGATGGCGGAATCGCTGGGTGGCCAGCTGGTCCTGGCGCCCTCGCCGGACGCGGGTGCGCGCTTCGAATTGCGCATGCGTCGCGCCGGGGTCGCCTACGACTCCAGCAGCCCGTAACCGCTGCCGCGGATGGTGACGATTTCCAGCTTCGGTTCGGTGGTGCGGACCACCTTGCGACGCAGGCGATGGATGAGTACGTCCAGGCGGTGCGGGTCGAAGTCGGCGGTATTGCCGGTAAGGGATTCGATCAGCGCCTCGCGTTCCACCGGCCGCCCCTGCTCCCGGCGCAGCCGCTGGATGATGGTGCGCTCGGCCTCGGTCAGGGCGATCAACTCGCCATCGGGGCCATGGAGGTACCAGCCCTCCCGATCGGATGCGTCGCTGACCACGGTGCCGCCACCGGCGGACGTCGCGGACCACGTGCGCCTCAGCACGGCGTGCAGCGCCGAGGCCAGCAATCCCACGGTCACCGGCTTCATGAGGTAGAGGTCGCCCCCCAGCTGGAAGGCCGACAGGCCGGCGGACTCGATGGGGAGCGCACTGAGCGCCACCATGCCGATCTGCGATCCGCTCGCCCGCAGGTGCTGGATTACCCGTAATCCGCTACCGCTGGGCAGGTTGACGTCCACCACCAGCAGGTCGAAGGCGTCGGCTGTCCATTGCTCGTAGAACTCGGTGGCATCGGGAAACGTGCTCGTGGCGAACCCGTAGCATTCCAGGCCGGGACCGAGCAATTTCTCGCGTAATTCCTCGTCGTCCTCGATCAATGCAACCCGTGCCAGCACCATCGAACCCCAAGTTACCGAATATGTGCCTTTAAGCTACCCGCACGAGGGGTAGAAAGCCACCGCCACCCGAATGGGTGACGGTGGCCTGAGGCGCGGTAACAGGCCGCGGGGCTGATTACAGCGTGTAAAGCCCCATGGCCGAGAACGACGTGCCGGCCGCCATGCCCGAGACCAGCAGGTAGTACGTGCCGGCGGCGGCGTTGGTCAACGTGACCGATTCGTTGTTGCCCACGTGTGCCGAGGTGTACTGGGCCGAGCCCACCGCCGGCGCCGTATCCTTGCTGACCAGCAGCGTCACGTCGCCGCTGCCGCCCAGGGTGCGCAGGGTCAGGGCGCGTGCCTTGGACGGCACGACCAGCTTGAACAACACTTCAGAGACGGTGCCGTCGGCCTGGAACTTCGTCGTGACCCCGTTGGACAGCGGCAACGCATCCGCCGCCGGGTCGCTCTGCACCATGGCGCGACTGACGGCCGCATAGGTGTCGAGGATGCCTGCACCGTAGGCGAGCGTGGGCTGCTGCGGGAAGGAACGCGCGGTGCGGGCCAGATACGTCTTCACCTGCCCGGGGCTCAGTGCGGTCAACCCGGCCTTGGCGCGGGCGCTGATCATCAGGGCAACCGCACCGGACACTTCCGGCGTGGCCTGGGAGGTGCCCGCCATGCTGCCGTAGGTCGGCGTCGTCGGCACGGTTTTACCCGCATTGATCGCCGACCACGCAAAACCCGCGGCGACCAGCGTGCCCGACGATGCATCGTTCGCATAGCCACCGCCACCCGGGGCCGACAAGGTCACGACCGATCCGTAGTTCGAGTAGAACGCGGGCTTGCCGGTGATGCCGTTGGACGCCACGGTGATGACCCCGGGGCAGTTGGCGGGGCTGGTGGTCGATGCATCCTGCGAACTGTTGCCTGCCGCCACCACGACGGTGACGCCGCGGCTGATCGCATCGGCGACCGCCTTGCCCATGTCGGTCGTCGTGTTGCACACACCGCCGCCGCCCAGGCTCATGCTGATGACCTGCGCAGGGTGCGTATTGTCATCCAGCCCGTCCACGTGGCCACCCGCCGCCCAGACGATCGCATCGGCGATATCCGAGGTGCTGCCACCGCAATGGCCGAGTGCGCGCAGCGGCAGGACACGTGCCTTATAGGCCACGCCGGCCATGCCCACGCCGTTATCGGTCAGCTCCGCCACGTTGCCCATCACGTGCGTGCCATGCCAGGTGCTGTCTTCGGGCATCACGTTCACGTTGTCGACGCAACCACCGTTGCTGGCCAGGTACGTCGAGCCCGTCGTCCAGTCGCCCAGGTCCCACGCCCCCTTGGCGCGGCCGTCGGCCGACCGGCCGGAGACGAACGCCTCGGAGATGAAGTCGTAGCTGTCGTCGGTCAGGCTGGTATCCAGATCCGGATGCTGCGTCGCGCCCGTGTCGATGACGGCCACCACGACGCCGTCGCCCTGCGCGAGCGACCACGCCTTGACCGCGTTCGAACCGCCGTAGTTGGCGAATGCCTGGGTGTCCTTGCCGATCGTCTCCATCGTGCCGTCGCCGGCGCGGAAGTGCCACTGGTAGGAAAAGCTGGGATCGTTGGGCGTGCCGGTGGTCGCGTCGGCGGGACGCAGGTCGCGGAAGACGTGCATGCGCACGTCCGGCTCGATGGACAGGACCGTGGGATCGGCGGCCACCTGCTTCATGAGTTCCAGCGCGCTCTTGCCGTCGAGCGCCTTGCCGGTGCGTACCACCGTGCCGCCCGAGGCGGTGGTGCGGGCATAACGGAAATCGGCCGAGCGCATGGCGCTGGTCATGACCGAACTCGCCTTGGCATTCATCGCCGATCGCGCGGCGGTGAACGTGCGTACGGCCGTCGCCCCCTGCACGGGCGTGCCCGGCTTGAAACGGACGATGAAGCCGTCGATCCGGTCGCTCGCGGCCAGCGGAAGGCTGGCCACTTTCAGCGTGGTATCGACCGCCTGCGCGGACACGTTCGCTGCGACCAAGGACAGCGCGACGCCGCAGATCCACCCCATGGATACCGATGTTTTCACGTGATTTCCCCGTTTGCCGTTCTTTGGATGATTCATGTCGTTTCCCCCGATGCCCGTTACCAGCCGAAGCTGACGCCCACGGTGCCGCTGCTTTCACCACCGCCCGCGAGCGAACCGCCCACCAGGATCGCGCCGCTGCCGGGCAGCTGGTGCGCGTAACCCACGGCCAGCGCGCTCTGGCCGTGGTAGCCACCCGCCGCCGCACTGACGCGGTTTTCGGTTCCCGCCGCCGCGGCAATCGCGCCGGCCATGCCGCTCATCGCCGCACCCATCGCACCGACCCGGGAAACGCGCGTGTCCAACGTGCCCAGGCGTTGCTGCACGCTGTTGGCGAAGCCGTTGAAATCGCTGCGGCTCACCATGTCCGCGGCACGCGTGTCGGTATAGGCCTTGGCCGAACCCAGCGTTTGCGCGTCGCCGCGATCCGCATAGGTCTGCGCCGCCTGGATCGCCTGGCTGGTGGCCGTGTCGAGCTGGCCGCGGTTCACCGCATCGGTGCTGCCCTGGCCCGCAGCCACGTTGGTCACCCGCCGCGTCGCCCCGGCACTGCCCACCGACACCGTGTCGGCCTGGTCGGCCACCGATCCTGCGCCGAGTGCCACGGCATTGGCCGCGGTGACTTGCGCGCCCTGCCCCAGCGCCGTGCCCGAGGGGCTCTGCACCGAACTGCTTTCGCCGACGGCGACCGAGCGGGTTGCCGCGGCCGCGACGGTCGCGTTGGCGCCGACCGCAGTGCTCTGGTCCGCACCGACGATGGCACCGCCGCCGATCGCCGTATCCGACGGACCGACGGCCTTCGACCCGCCGCCGATCGCCGTCGCCTTGTCACCACCGGCGCTGGCCGTATTGCCCACCGCAACGCCGGTCGATGCCGCCACGGAGGCACCGTTGCCCATCGCCACGCCCGAAGCCGCGCCTGCCGGGCCGGAGCCCATCGAGCCCAAGGCCGTATCCAGCGCGCCGATGGCGCCGGCGATCGTCGTGAAGTCCTGCCCCAGCACCGAGACGTGGAACCCGCCCAGCTGCCCCGCGGAGTCGAGGACGGCACCGCCGCCGACCATGCCCGCCACCGAGTTCAGCGACTGGGTGAGCTGCCCACCGCTGGTCGCCTGCTGGTTTCCCACCACGGTGCGTAGCTGCGCCACGTTCACCGCGTCCGTATCCTGCGTGCCGGCGGCAACGTTCACGATCTGGCGCTCGTGGCCCGTGCTGCCGATCGAAATCGTGTTGTTGCGGTTCGCGATCGCATTGGATCCCAGTGCGACGGCGTCGTCGACGATGCCTGCCGTGCCGACCGGCAGGCTGCTGTCGCCGACCTTCGCTCCCGACCCGATGGCGACGGAACGGCTGCCGTTGATCTCGCTATCGGTTCCGATGGCGACATCGCGGGAGAACACCACGGGTGCCTCGTCGCCTTCGGGAATGTTCTGGCGCCACACCATCACGTTGGAGCCGATGGCCACGCTGTAGTCCGCCTGCGCCCAGGCGGCGTTGCCCAGCGCGGCAGCATAGTTACCGGTCGCGTAGCTACCGTTGCCGACGGCCGTCGCGTTTGTTCCATACACCGTGTTGAAGGAGCCCACCGCGGTCGAGCCCTGGCCATGGACCCTGTTACCCGAACCCAGCGCGGTCGCCCAGTCCGCGTTGGCCTCGGTCCGGTCGCCGGCGGCGAACGAGTCGTAGCCCGTGGCAGTGGTGTAGTAGCCCATGGCGATCGAGCGGACGCCCGAGGCCGCCGACATGGCGCCGATGGCGGTCGAGCCGTATTCGGTGGCCTGCGCACCGCCGCCGAATGCGCTGGAGAGCCGCGCGGTGGCCTGCGTATTCTGCAGCTGGACGCCCGCGAAGTCTTCGCCCAGCTGGTCCACCAGCACGTCGACCACACCGCCGACGGCCACCGCGGAGCGGTCGTTCGCATACGAACCGGAGCCGACCGCCGTGTTGAAGATGCCGTTGGCCCGCGCGCCTGCGCCCAACGCGGTCGATGCGAGTCCGTTGGCCTGCGTGGTGGTGGCCGTGCCGAAGACGGGAGCGCCATCGGCCGTCTCGTTACGGCCGCCCAACGCCACCGAGGCCATCCCTGACGCGCTGGCGTTACCGCCCACCGCCACCGCATTCGCGTTCGACGCCGAGGCGCCATAACCGCCGGCGAAGGCGAGCTGGCCGATCGAGGATGCCTGCGCGCCCACGGCGACCGCCCCGTTGCCCAGGGCCAGCGACGAGGAGCCGAGCGCGGACGATTCGCTACCGGATGCGAACGCCGAGCGACCCAGCGCCACCGCGCCGTCGCCATCGGTAACGGCTTGCGAGGTATCGTCGGCGGACGCACCCACACTGAGATACGTGCCGGCGACATGCGTGGCCTGCTGGAGCTGGCCGACGTTCACTGCATCGGTCGTTTCCGTACCGGCGGCGACGTTGACGAGCTGGCGCTCCGCGCCGACATCACCCACCGATACGGTGTTCTCCCGCGAGGCGACCGACGATGCGCCGATCGCCACGGCGTTGACCGCGGTGACCTGCGCTCCCACGCCGACGGCCACGGCATTCATGACGCCTGCGACCGACGACGCCCCCAGCGCCAGTGCGCCCTGCCCGCGGGCCAGCGCGTTGCCGCCCAGCGCCGTGGCATCCTGACCGTTCGAGATTGCGCTGCCGCCGATGGCCGTGGCGCGGTCGCCACTGGCGAGCGAGCTGTTGCCGTAAGCGGTCGCTTGCTCCCCCGTGGCCGTGGAACCCTGCCCGCAGATCGTGGCATCGGCATTGCCCGATCCCGATGTGTTGGCCGTGCAAGCCGTCTGTGCATTCGCGACGGCATGCTGCCCCATCGCCAGTGCCAGGGACAACGCCATCACGCTCATACGCAGCGTGTTGCCCGATGCACGGGTGTGGTTGCCCTGACCGGCCGCGTTGCGGCCAGTATCGTTACCAGTACCTGTCATTTCTCGCCCCCGCGAAGTTCGCCCTTGAAGAAGGGCCAACGTTCACAGAACCGACATAGGAATGTCACGCACGGAAGCTCTCGGAACCTCACGGAAGGTCATGGGCACGCGATGCATGCCCATGACCAGGCCGTTGCAAGCCGTTACCAGCCGATCCCCAGCTCCAGGTGCTCCGGATCCGTCTCGATCAGCGTGGAGCTCTGGTCCGACACATCGTCGTAAGCGAAACCATAAGCCTTGCCATCGATCGCGTGCACGTGCCAGAACCGCGAGTAGTAGTTGGCCGGCGACGCCTGGTAGAACGATGAAGCATCCTTCCAGCGCGAGGTGTCTTCCATCACGTGCCGATTGAAGGCCGCGCAGATCTGCGCTTCCAGTTGGCCCTCGACACCCCACGGGTCGGTCGAGTGCGCCAGCGCACCCTTGCCTTCCAGCACATCCTGCGTGGTCGGCTTGCCGACGCTGAACACCCTGCCCTCCGCTTCGTCAGGCTCGTGCGTCTGCGCCCAGTTGGTATGACGGAAGCTGAGCACGCCGTCGACCACCGATCCCTCGAACTGCTTCGCGCCGATGCTCATCGTGAGGACGTGGTTTTCGTAGTACGCCCACGTCTCGTCGATGTAGCCGTCGAAGTAGTGCTGCTGCGGCTTGCCCACGTCGAACGCGGCCTTGCCGGGCGCCAGCAGGCGGATCGGATCGGCCTCGGTCAGCTGGAACTCGGCGGGCACTTCCTGGTTGTACGCGGCGAAGATCTGCGCGCGGGTCTGGGTGATACCCGAAGCGACGTGGCGGGTCTTCTTGCCACCGTAGACATCGAGCGACAGCGGAAGCGAGAACTGGTCCACCTGCGTCGTGTTGATGAAGATGGCGTCGTCGTTCCAGGTCAGTTCGTACCAGTCGTAATACACCCCGAGGTTCGGATCGGTCGCGTTGAGTGGATTGGGCCCGGCAAATCCGAGGGAGCCGTCCGCCGCCTTGACGATCTTGATGTACATCGGCTCACCGACCGACACGAAGATCCGTGCCGAATCGAG
The DNA here is from genome assembly GCF_030209605.1 of Luteibacter sp. ME-Dv--P-043b. Classification (NCBI taxonomy): domain Bacteria; kingdom Pseudomonadati; phylum Pseudomonadota; class Gammaproteobacteria; order Lysobacterales; family Rhodanobacteraceae; genus Luteibacter; species Luteibacter sp. ME-Dv--P-043b. The sequence goes on along the minus strand of NZ_JARVRT010000026.1, from coordinate 122,441 downwards.
CCTGGGGAGCTTCAGCAGCTTCGTCTGTGCCAGCGTGAAGAAGTAATCGGGATAGTTCTGGCCGTTCTTGCTCAGGTGACCCGCGCCATCGTTGTCTTCAACCCGTACCGGCACCACCGTGCCATCGGGCGTGACCCATGAGAACACCTGCGTCTTCGGGTCGCGGCCGATGATGGCCACGAACACCTTGTCGTCGGTCCATCGCCCGTGGGTCGTGTTGCGCAGCTGCGTGCCGATGAAGCCGGGGTACACGTCGTAATTGAAGCCTTGCGACGGATCGTCGGCCGGCGTCGTGACCGGTGGCTGCGGCTGGACGACGACCGGCGGCGACGCCGCATAGACTTCGAACTCCCACAGCGAGATGCCGTAGTCCGTGCTGCGCGCCGTACTGTAGACCCGCACGTAACGCGCCGTGACCGCGCTGAAGTTCACCCGCTCCACGCCACCCTTGCCCGTGACCGGCGCGGCGGTGGTCGACGTCCATGTCTGGTCGTCGTTCGACACCTGCACCTCGTACGACGTCGAGTGGGCACGCTCCCAGCGCAGGATCACGTGATCGAAGCGTTTGGCCGCGCCCAGGTCGAGACGAATCCACGCCGGGTCCGTGAAACTCGAGCCCCACCGCGTGGTGAAGTCGCCATCCACCGCGCCTGCGGGGGCGAGGTAGCCATCGTTCTCGTTGCCGCTGGCGGTGACCTTTGCGCCTACCGCCAGGTTGACGCCGCCCTGCCCGTCGCCCGGCGTGCCCGGTCCGTCCGGATTGTCGGGCGTCGTGGGCGGCTGGGGCGTGGTGCCGCCGGTGGTGCCGCCGTTCTGCCATGCAGGCGGATCGAACCCGTCCGTGGAGCCTGCGACGGTGAGCAAGGCCAGCGTCGTCTCGGTGGCCAGCCCCTGCGCGCTGATCACTCGCACCTTGTAGGCCACGCCGTTGTCGGCCAGCGACAGGGCGGGCGTCGCATACGTGCCATCGGCGGTGGACGCCACGAAGTCGTCCGTGGGCGTGCCATCGCCCGCCGTGGTGCGGCGGTACCACTGGTAGGACAGCGGACCCACACCTGTGGCAGTGACGGCGAAATGCGCCGAACGGCCCACCCCGGCCTTCTGGGCCACAGGCGCGGCCGTCACGACCGGTGCCGAGACGGTCGCACCCGTCACGCAAAGCGCGTGGGAGGGATTGTTCTCGGCCACCAGACGGTTCGGCGTGCCGTCCGACGCCACCTGCCAGGCGAAGGTCGGGTCGGTGCGATCGTTGGTCGAGGTCCAGATGGTCCACGCGGTGGGGAAAGCACCGCTGGACAGGTTCGGGCCGGCGACGGCCAGGGCCTCGTCGAGCGTCGGCAACCGCGCGCCGGCCGCCTTGCAGTCGGCCATCGCGTTGGACTGCTTGTACTGCGCGCCCTGGTCGGCAAAGCCACGCTGGGCACGCTCCCACACCAGCCCGCTCAGGCGGTCGAGCACATGGTTGGTGTCCTGCAGCGTATACCGGTCGTTGTTGTCGACGCTGCAGCACGTCGGCGAGTCGTACACCTCGAACTCGTAGAGCGAGTAGCCGTAGGCGCTGGATCGCTTGACGCCCTGCATGCGCACGTAGCGCGCCGACACGCGGGCGAAGGTGTTGTCCTCCGTGCCGCCGAGGCTGGTATCGACGACCAGGGCGTCCTTGAAGCCGGTGTCCCTGTCGTTGGAGTACTGCACGCGATACTGCGACGCGTGGGCCGCTTCCCACTTGAGGACCACGCGGTTGAAGGAGCGCACGGCCCCGAGGTCCACCGTGAGCCAGGCCGCGTCGTTGCCCTGCTCCGACGCCCAGCGGCTGGTCTCGTTACCGTCGACGGCGCCGACGCTCGGCGTGCCCTGGGCATTCTCCACGCCGCTGGCATAGGTGACCTTCTCGCGGGCGAGGTTGGCACCCGGCGGCGCCAGTGTCAGTACCGCCGCCTGGCTGGTCACCGCCGCGGCGTCGCCCATGATGTTGCTGACGACGACGGTGTAGCGACCCACGTCGGCCTGGCCCACGGCGGCGAGGGTAAGCGTGGCGGCATCGTCACCCACCGGCGATCCGTCGTGCAGCCAGGTGTAATGGAATGGCGCCGTGCCCGCCACGGCCACGGTGAATTGGGCAGGCTGACCCGGATTGGCGCGCACGTTGCCCGGCTGCGCCGTGATCACCGGCGGACGCGCCGCGTTGACGGTCAACGTCGCCGGAGCGCTCGGCACGCTGCCCAGCGGATTGGTCACCACCACGGCGTAATCCACGTTGCCGTCGGCCGCGGTGAGCACCGGGGTGTCGTAGGTGGACGCCGTGGCCCCCGGGATGGCGGCGCTGCCCTTCATCCACTGGTAGGTGACCTTCGGCGAGCCCACTGCCGCCACACTGAAGTGCGCCTGCTGGCCCACGTCCACCGACTGGGCCGCCGGCTGCTGGGTGATGCTTACCTGCCGTGCCGGGAACACGCGCAGGGCGGCCGGCGTGGACTCGCTATCCCCTTGCGCGTTGTGGACGACGACGGTGTACGTCGTGGCGTCATCGGCCTGCGTGGTGGCCGGCGTGTCCAGTATCGCCGCGTTCGCGGACGGCATCACCTGTCCGTTCTTCTTCCATGTGAAGGTCAGCGGCGGCGCGCCGGTGGCGGTTACCGAGAAATGCCCGGCAAAGCCCGCGGTCACCTGGTCCTCGACGGGGTTGGCGATGATCGACGGCGGTCCGGAGGCGCCCGACGACGGCTGCGGCACGCCGACGATGTCGAACGAGGCGGAACCCGCCGCCAGGCCTGCCGCGCTCGCGGTGACCGTGACGGTGCCGGTAGCGAACCGCGTGCGCAACGCGATTTTCTGCAAGCCACCCTCGAACTTCAGCTCGTGATCGCCGGGCGCGTGGTAGCCGTGCACCGGCTCCTGGCTGCCGTCGGCGTTGGTGGTGTGGCCGCCGGCCCAGTCCACCAGCTGCTGCGTGCCGCCCTGGTAGGACACCAGCGACGCCCCGCTGGTGACGTCGAACGTGACATTGACGTCGGCACCCTCCGGCACCACCACCCCATCCTTGTCGACCACACGCGCCTCGATGAAGGCCGCATCCGAACCGTTGGCCGTGATGGCGAACGCGGTGCCGTCGGGGCGTACCAGCTCCGGCACGACGCGCAGCGCGATGTGGTCCGCCTTGCCGGCGGTCGTAAGGCTGTCTTCCACCGGCGCGCCCTGGGCATCGGCCACCGTGTTGCCCAGCGCATCGATGCACTGCGCGGTGGCCGTGCCGGACTGCCACGGGATGTTCCAGTGCACCTGCCCGGGAAGCTTGGTGGTGCCCTGTGCCTGCGCCGTGCCGATAATGTGGCCGGTCTGCGGATCGGTGCCGGTGTTCTCGACGTTGTAGCTCTGCTCGTCGATGCTGTCCCAGGCGTTGGGCTTCTGGTCCGCGCCCTGCGGCACGCCGTTGACCAGCAGCCGCACGGCCGGGCAGTTGGAAAACGCGTTGACCTGCACATCGCCCGAGCGGTTCCAGTGATGGGCGAGCTTGACTACCGGCCTGATCGCGTACGGCACCCATACGGACTGGTAGATGTAGTAGAGCAGGCGCGGGTAGCGGTTCTGGTCGACCATCGAGCTGCCGATGGAGCGCACGTTATGTACGAACGCTTTCCTGCCGTTCGCGTCGAGGGTGAAGTGCGTGGCGTCTTCCGTGCCTTCGGAAAACTCGATCGTCTCCCCGGGCGTATCGGCGAAGTACCACTGGGCCATGCCGAACGTACCGGCCTTGCGGGCCTGCGAATACGGCACCAGGTAATTCAGCGCAAAGGCCAGCTCGTAGTCGAACGCATGGCGCTGGGAGCCATAGCCCCAGTACTCGGCGCCCCACGCGGGCTTGTTCGGGAACTGGGTCGCGTGCAGGTAGGTTTCGCAACCGGCCTTCGAGCAGCTCAGGATGTCGCCGTTGTTGGCATCGGGCGAGCGGTCGGCCGCGGCACGCGGCGCGATGGCGTCCCACGTACGCGCCAGCGTGCGCAGCTCCTGGGCGAACGGCGTGTACATCTTGCCGTTGTTCGACTCCCAGGCCAGGATGGACGGATGGCTGCGGTCGCGGATGACGATGTCGCGGTGGAGCTCGCGTTTCAGCGTCCACATGTTCGTGCACCGGGTGTTGCCGGCCGCGCAGGGATCGGAAAAACCGTTCTCGCCGTCGCCACTGGGCTGCACGATGAACACGCCGAGCGCATCGGCCGCCTCGACGAACTCGGGGCTGGATGGCGAATGGCCCGGGCGCCACAGGTTGCCGCCCGCCGCGGCCAACTGCTGGAGGTCACGCCATTGCTGCTCTTCGGGTACGGACGATCCCAGCGCCGGATAGTCGTAGCGGCCCGACGCGCCCCAGGTGTATTGCTTCTTGCCGTTGACGTACGGGAAATCCTTGTCCCAGGTGATGACGCGGATACCCAGCGAGCTTTGCTTCGAATCCACCACGGCGCCGTCGATGCTCACCGTATGCACCACCTTGTAGAGGTACGGCCGTCCGTCGGGCGAGTTGTTCGGGAACCACAGCGTCGGGTTGGCGATCATCAACGTCTCGTCGAACACCGGCGTGGCGTCGCCCGGCACCACGTGCGCGGCCAGCGTCTTGTCCTGCTGCTCGCTGACGATCACATTGCCGTTCGCGTCCACGATCTGCGTCGTGAGCGTCACCGTGGCCGGCGTGTCGCGATCGTTGACCACGTTGGTCTGCACGCGTATCAAGGCGGTCTTGTGGTCGGCACTGAGCGACTGCGTGCCGACGTACGTGCCCCAGGTGTTCTGCCCTGCGTACACGTTCTCCGGGATATGCACGAGGTTGGTGACATGCAGCCGGACCGGCCGGAACAGGCCCGCTTCCGACTGGCCGAAACGGAACGCCCCGGAAAAGCCGGGGTCCTGGAAGAACCCGCCGCCACCGCGGCTCACCTTCACCGCGATGACGTCGGTGCCGTCGTACCGGAGCAACCCCGTCAGGTCGACGATGTGCGGCACGAAGCCGACGACGTGCGTCGCGTTGGCGTCGATCTGCCCCGCCTGGTTGAGCACGCCGGTGCCCGGGACGAACTGCCCGTTGACGTACACACGGTCGCCCGTGTGCGCACCCTCGAACTCGACCATGACCTTGCGGCCGCGGTAAGACGCACTGTCCTTCAACGTGGTGCGGTACCAGCTGGTCTCACCATCGAGGCTGCCCTGGCCACCGCCGGACTCCTGGTTGATGAACGTGGTGAAGTCGTTGGCGGCATGCGGGATACCCACCGTCTCCCATGCCGTATCGTCGAAGGTGGTTACGGCACCGGCATCGCCCGCCGGGACCGGGGCATGGCCACTCTGGTTCGCGTATTGCTTGATGTATTTCCACGGCTGCGCGCCGAGGTCCAGGTCGAGCCGGTCGGAGGGCACGACCGTGGCCGCGTTGGCCGTCGTTGCCAGGCAGAGCGCGGCGACGAGCGCGGCCAGCCGTCGATGCCGCGCACGCGTGCGCGCCGCTACGGAGTGAGTCGTCATGCCTGGGATCCCCTGTGGTCGACCCCAGGCGGATCATGGCGACGGCCGTGACCTTGCGCGTGTTGTCTGACAAATATGATGGCACCAATGAAACGGGGTGCTCAATACAGCACAGCGGTCCACGTAGCGCTTATTTCGACGAATATGCTTCAGACGCGAACTGCGTCACACAAGGGCATACCGCCGGCCGGCCCGATCCCGACGCACGACGCTAAGGTGCCCGGCGGGAACGGAGCGTCCCCGTCAGGGCGACCACGGGCCCGCTCGCCATGCCGTGGCAGCACCGTCTGCTAGATTGTCGCGAAGCGGACTCCCAAGGTGGTCCAGGCATGTGTCGAACACGGCCTGCCTCATCGCGGTCCCATGCCTGCCCAACCGTTATCGCCCGAGTGTCTTCATGCCGTCACCTCATCGTTCGCTCGTCATCGTCGTTGCGCTTATCGCCGCCTGCACCAGCGGCAAACGGGATCCCCTGGCTGACGTGCCGTTGGCGCAATGGCGGCAGACGAACGTCGATGCCAGGCACACGACGTTGCCGAACGGACACATCGTGGCCTGGCCGGTGGATGGCGTCCTCGGCTGCTCGATGGAAAGCCCGCCCACATGGCCGACGTGCCTCTATGAAATCGATCGAACAAGCGGCAAGACGCTCTCCGGGGAGGGCTACCACCCTGATCGTTTGAGAGTGCAGCTGGAGCTCGATCCGACCTCTTACCCCGGCATCTTTGCCATGGCCCGCGGGCATTCGGACCAGTGGAAGGAAAGCACGGGCCCGGATCCCAGCCAGAGCACCCCGTACCAGGGCGCGGTGCGAAGCCGCCTGCAAGATCGCCTGGGCGAGCACGCTTACTGGGTGGGTTGCTGGAAGCGATACGACGGTTATCCCTTCGGTTACGGCTGCTCGATGGCCCTCGACCTTGGCGACCAGGGGGCCGCCCTGGTCGAGTTCGAAGCGCCGGAAACCGCCGACGACGTACCAACCGATGCACAGCGTAATGAGGCCCGCGCCATCGCGCAGCACGTCGTCGCGTTGCGCGCCTCGCTGGAGGGCGCTCCTCCGGCAGGTCGCTAACCGTACGAGCAGAAAGTAACGCTGACCACCCTTCCCCATCATGACCAAGGATTCTTCATGCGCAAGCTCACCCTGATCCTCGGCCTGGCCCTCGCGGCGCCTTCAGCGTTCGCAACGGAGGATGTCTCCGTCGGCCCGCAGTACGACACCACCCATGTCTATGTGGCCCCGGCGGATGTCGATGCATTCGTGCAAAGCTTCGCGACCACCTTCGGCGGCAAGTCGACCCGGCAAGGCATCGCTACGGTGACCCCAACCGCGTCGAGCACCTCGACCCAGCTGGTGCAGACCCCGGTCGGTTCGATCTCCGTGTTCGGCTTCCGCACGCCGGTGCCCTACCCGTTCGGGCAGGAGCGCACGGGGTACCTGGTCACCGATGTCGACAAAGCCGTGTCGGCGGCCAACGCACACGGCGCGGCCACCCTCGTCGCACCCTTCGACGATCCGATCGGACGGGACGCGGTGGTTACCTGGCCCGGCGGCGTCAACATGCAGTTGTACTGGCACACGAACAAACCGAACTACCCGGCGCTGGAGCATGTTCCGGAGAATCGTATCTACCTGCCACCGCAGAGTGCGGACGCCTTCATCAAGGCCTTCGTGGCGTTCGCGCACGGCAAGGTCGACGCCGACGAGACGGCACCGGGGAGCGAGGTCGGGCAGAAGGACGGCACGTACCGTCGCGTGCGGTTGTCGTCGCGGTTTGGCAAAGCTGCCGTGCTGGTCACCAACGGGCAACTCGCCTGGCCGTATGGGACGGAGATGACGGGGTATGAGGTCGGCGACCTGGATGCCACGCTGCAGCGGGCGCGGGACTCAGGGGCCAAGGTCGTGGTGGATGCGCATGCGGAAGGCAAGCGCCGGGCGGCGATGATCCAGTTTCCCGGTGGGTATGTGGCTGAGGTGCATACCGCGGGACAGTGAGCCGCTGGATAGAGCGAGCGGCCTGGGCCAGCCGACCGGCCTACTTGCCGGCGCGCTTCTGTAGATTTGCCAGCAACGCCTTGTCGAGGCTGGCCGCCACACCGACGCTGCGCCCCGCCAGATTGGCGACCGAATAATGCACCGAGCTGCCCAGCACCTGGGCCGCCTCGGACAGCGTCAGGCCGTAGTCCTGGGCCAGCCACTTGATCAGGCCGGTCGTGGCCGCGCGCGTCGCCTCGTCGACGGATCCGGCCTGCCCCAGCACCATGAGCTGCGTGGGCGATTCCACGCGCGGCATCGGTACGGTCTTGCCTTTAATCACATCGACCGAGACCTCCACGTCCATGGACGTTTCCAGGGCATACTGGGATGTCTCACCGTCGCCCTGGAGCGCATGGGCATCGCCGAAGTACAGCAATGCGCCGGGCTGGTACACAGGCAGGTAGACGGTGTTGCCCTCGACCACCTGGTTGAAGTCCATGTTGCCGCCGGAGCGACCCGTATCGCCCGTCGACATCGCCGGAGAGCCAAAACCGGGCGCCACCGCCATCCCACCCAGCATGGGCCTTACGGGTACGCTGTAGTGCGAGAGCGCCGGCGTGGGATTCATTGGAGAGGCCAGGCCCTTCTCACGATCCAGCTTCCACCGCACCGGCTTGCCCAGCGCTTGCGCCTCCGCGGCGACCGATCGGCCGAGCGCCGGGCCCACGATGCTGTCCAGGCTGTCGGCATAGTCCCTGTTCAATCGCAGCTGCCGTATGTGCACGGCCAGCGTATCGCCGGGCTCGGCGCCGACCACGTAGAACGGACCGACCTGGGGATTGCCGAACAAGGCCACCGTTCTGCCGTACCGGTCGACGCCACCGGAGTCGATCGTTTGGGTGCGGATGCCATCGCCCGGCCATACGGTGAGCACGGGCGCGCGTGTCGCAGAGAACTCGTTCGAATAATCCCTGGGTGTGAATGAGTACACCCTGGGCGGCCCATCCGGACGCTGCGGCAGCCGATGTCCGATGAACGGGTGACTCACGCGTTTGCCGGGGCTGTTGGTGTCGGGGTCATCGACCACACCGGTCATAGCCGCGCCTGTGATCGTGGCCTTGAGATGGTGGATCGCGTTGCTCGCATCGGTAACGGTGACATCCAACGCGTCACCGCGCCGGGTTCCGACGAGTTTGTCGCCGTCGAATACGCCGGTCAGGGTTTGGCCCTCCTGTGCGAACGTCAGGGTCTGATAAGACGTGTTACCCCATAGGTCCGTCTTTACCAGCCAGGCCTCTTTAGTCGGTTCGGAAGCGCCCACGGCAAGCGGGAGGCAGAGGCAAAAGCCGAGCAAGGCAAGACGAGACGACATGGCTAGCCTTCGACGCTGGTAATGCCGGCACCCTAGCAGTGCCCCTCGGCGCAAGGCATGTGGCGAATGGGCCAGTGACCGCCGTGAAGGCGCCGTCACACTTCGGCGTGCATCCGTGCTTCCGTTCCCCGCGTATCACTAACGACCCAATGACGGGCCGACGGAGAATCTGCCATGAAGACGAATCGCATGAAGACCGCATCGATAGCTGCACTGACCCTGGCCCTCGGCCTGGCCGTCTCGGCACCGGGCTTCGCCCAGAACGCCATGAGCAAGGATCAGACCGTGATGGTTGGCGGCGCGGCGATGTATCCGAGCAAGAACATCGTGCAGAACGCGGTGAACTCCAAGGACCACACCACGCTCGTAGCTGCGGTGAAGGCCGCCGGCCTGGTCGATACGCTGTCCGGCCCGGGCCCGTTCACGGTGTTCGCACCGACCAATGAAGCATTCGACGCCCTGCCGAAGGGCACGGTAGACACCCTGGTCAAGCCGGAAAACAAGGCCACCCTGACCAAGATCCTTACCTACCATGTGGTCTCCGGTCGCTACACCGCCAAGGACCTGATGGCGCTGGTGGCAAAGGGCGGCGGGAAGGCCTCGCTCACGTCCGTCGAGGGCGAGCCGCTGACGGTGATGCAGGCGGGTAACGCGCTTACGGTGACCGATGCGAAGGGCGGTGTGGCCCATGTCACCATCGGCGATGTGCTGCAGTCCAACGGCGTGATCCACGTGGTGGATAAGGTGCTGATGCCGTAATGGCAGGCACCGCATCAGACATCTGCTGACAGTTCACCGGGGCGGCGACGAGTCGCCCCTTTCCTGTTCGGCTGCGGAAGCCGCGACGCGTGGCGCAAGATCACGCTACGTAGCCACATCAGTCCTTCGTCCCCCTCACGATCCGGGCGATGCAGGATCACTTCCCGAAAAGCAGGTATCCGGAACGGCACCTCCGCGAGGCTCAACGGCCAGAGTTCGGCCATCTTGTGCGCCAGATGGCGGTGCATCACCGCGACCCGCTGCGATCCGGCGATAAAGCTGCAAACGCCGGTGAACCGCGGTACGAACAGGACGATCCGGCGTGCTGCAGCGAGCGATGCGAGGGCGGCATCGGGGAACGAAACGTAGCGGGAGCGCCCGAAAGCCACCGCGACATGATCCAGTTCCAGGAACGACTCCTGCGTCATCCGCGTTTGCATGGCGGGATTATCCTTCCATCCCACCACGACGAAGTCATCAGAGAACAGCCGTGCCGCCGTCTGTCCGGGTGCGGGAAAAACGTCCGGCGCGATGACAAGATCGGCCAGCGACGGTTCGGTGGACACGCCGTCCGCGCGTGCCATGACATGAAGCGTCACGCCAGGGGCACGGGACATCACGTCATCGAAAACATCGGCCAACAAGACCTCGCTCACATAATCCGATGCCTCGATGGTGAATCGGCGCATGCACGTGGCCGGATCGAACACGGGTGGCGATACCACCGTCGATTCGATCTGGGCAAGGATGTGCCTGACGGGCTCGACCAGTTGCTCCCCGCGCAACGTCGGGCGCATCCGTCTGCCTTCGACCACCAGCAGCTCATCGTTGAAATAGTCCCTGAGCCTGTTCAGGGCCGCGCTGGTGGCGGGTTGGCTTCGATGCAGGCGTGCGGCCGCTCCCGAGACACTACGCTCCGTCAACAGCGCATCCAGCGCGACCAGCAGGTTCAGGTCGAGTCCGTCGTAACGCATGGGTGCAACCTCTTGAAAGTCGGCGCCGCCGCTATCGCTGGCGCGCCGTGGATAGTTGATATCCAAACAACGAATTTCTCAATTTAGCGCATGTCTGCGACGATTCCTTGCGGATCGATGGAGAACAGGGGCTCCTCGATGCGATGCAAGCCATGCCAGCCCAAGCCAGACCCATCCAACGAGAATCCCCATGCGTTTAATCCCCTCCCCTGTGGCACGCGCCCACTCGTGCCGCCTGCCGCTCAGCGCGCTCGCCCTCGCCGTGCTCCTGACCTGCACGAGCGCTTCCGCCCAGGATGCCGCCCTCCTCCAGGGCCGGATGGCGTTCAAGACCCACGCATCGTCAACGCATCCGTTCGCCAAGGCCACCAGGCAGGCGAAGGTGCCGCAAGACCCCTGGCAGGCACCGGAAGGCACGTCCATCTACCGCATGACAGACGCGGAAGAGCAGCAGGCCAACCAGCTCGCCCGCCGCATGGTGGCAAACCTCAGCTTTGCCCAGAAAGTGGCCTACCTCGGCAGCGACCATTTCGGCGCCCAACCCCAATTCAACCTCCCGGCCCTTACGACGGCGGAAGGTACCGACGCCGTCGCCGCGACAGCGACACCCTCCATCGTGTACCCGTCGGCCGCCTCGCTCGCCGCGACCTGGGATCCCGCCATGGCGGCCGAACGCGGACGGCAGCTCGCGCTCGACGCGAAGATGGGCGGCGTCCAGCTGGTCAACGGCCCGGGGCTCAACATGTATCGCACGCCCTACGGTGGGCGCGAGGCCGAATACCTCAGCGGCGAAGACCCGATCCTGGGCGCGGTGCTGGGCACGTCCTATGTACAAGGCCAGCAATCGGCGGGCGTCATGGCGGAACTGAAACACATCGTCGCCAACGACCAGGAATCCAACCGCACCAATATCAACGAGACGATCGACGAGCGTACGTTGCACGAGATGTACCTCTTGCCTTTCGAAGCCGTGGTCAAGCTTGCGCGACCCAGCGCCATCATGTGCGGCTTCACGTCGGTCAACGGCATCTACAGCTGCGAGAACGGCGCCATCGATCACGACCTCATCGTCGGTAAATGGGGCTTCGACGGCTTCCTGCAGTCCGACTGGGGCGCCATCCACGACGTGGGCAAGGCCATGAAGGCGGGCATCGCCATCGACTCGTCAGGCGGCGCCGCCTACACGGAGAGCGCCATCCGTGCCGCGATCGACGCCGGCACCCTTACCGAAGCGGACCTCGACCAGCGCGTGACCGAGGTCATCCGCCAGCTGCTCTATTACAAGATGGGCCCGAACGTGGGCTCTCCCGCCACACGCACCGTGGCCCCCCGCCCGGAGGGCGAAGCGCTTGCCACGCAGGCGGCGGCAGACGGCATGGTGCTCCTGAAGAACAGGCAGGGGAACTTGCCCCTTGGCACCACCGTCCGATCCGTCGCCGTGCTCGGCAGCTTCGTCGATGGCCCTCCGGCCCGCCCCGTCGGCAGCGGCTGGGCGCCGTATGCGCATTACGTGTCCGAGCTGGCCGGCCTCAAGGCGGCGCTTCCCGCGGGCACGAAGATCGATTACATCACGACGAACTCCCTCGATCCGGCGACCGCCGCACTGGACGAGCCGTGGCAGAGTTATTACTTCACTACGCCCAACTGGCAGGGCAGCCCCGAAGTCATGCGCACGGATAGCCATATCGACTTCGACTGGGCGGCAAGCGACGAACCGGCGTGCGCCACGGGCACCGGCAGCTGCGGCTCGGCGGTATGGACAAACCACCTGACGCCGAAAGTCACCGGCGACTACGTGTTCAAGGTCCATGGCAATGGCCAGATGCAGGTGGTGATCGACGGCAAGCTGGTGGTGCGCACCAACAGCACGCTGGCCACGGGCTCGGGCGCCATCGGCTTCCCGGTACCCGCCTCGGCCAAGGTGCGACTGGAAGCCGGCCAGCGCTACGACATCACCGTCACATACACCAATGAGCCGACCTGGGTCTCGTTCCTGGGCGGCATCAAGGGCGCGCACTTCTCGTTTGCGTCGTTGGCCCCCGATGCTTCGCTGAAGGATTACGACGCCGTCATCGTGTCGGCAGGTCTTGGCAGCGAGTATGAGGGCGAAGGTATCGACCATGAGTTCGCCCTGCCGGACTTCCAGGGCGATCTCATCGCCAACGTCGCCGACGTGAACGCGAAAACCACCGCGGTCATCTATTCCAGCTCCGCCGTGGACCTCCGGCCGTTCAAGTCGAAGGTGGCCTCCCTGCTCTTTGCGTGGTATCCGGGCCAGAACGGCGGCACGGCGCTCGCCGATATCCTGCTGGGCACCATCAATCCGTCCGGCAAGCTGCCCTTGACGATCGACAAGGACGTGGCCGACAACATCGCCGCCGAGAACTTTCCCATGCCCATCAACCACCACGAGGTGGCGGGCACCTATGAACTCGGGTATGACGAAGGCCCCTACTTCGGCTACCGCGGCTACGACCGGATCGGTGTCGAACCGTCGTATCCGTTCGGCTTCGGCCTGTCGTATACCACCTTCAAGTACGGCAACCTGACCGTTTCCGACGGTTACGTCGACGGGCAGCCTTCCGTCGATGTGGCCTTCGATGTAGCGAACACCGGCAAGGTGGACGGCGCCGAGGCTGCGCAGGTGTACGTAGGCGCCACGAATCCTTCCGTGGATCGGCCGGTGCGCGAACTGAAGGGTTTCGACAAGAAGGTGATCAAGGCGGGTGCCACGCAGCATTACGTGGTTCATCTTCCGCAGCGCGCCTTTGCGTATTACGTGACCCGGAATGCGCGGTGGAGGGTGGATGCGGGGCGTTACGACATCACCGTCGGCGCCTCGTCGGCTGACCTGACGTTGCACGCGAGTTACAACTTCCAGAAACCGGTAGTGCTTACGGAACGGGATAGCTTGCCTATCTTTGATCCGGGGTTTGCGAACTAAGACGCCCCCTCGATAGGGACTGCTTGGAGCAACGCCCGCACATGCGGGCGTTGTCTTTTCATCGGGAGGCAGATGCCTTCACTCCATTGATCACTCGTCTCCGGCCTGTCGAAAAAGCAAGGTCTCAAACAATTGCAGCCATGCAGACATGCCGACGTCAGCGGCATCGCACCAGTCACGAATCTGCAAGGCGTCCAATCGGATCGCACCGGTCTCGACCGCCGAAACGAAGGATTGATTGCGCCCGAGCAGGCTACCGAATTCCTGCTGTGACAAGCCGGTTGCCAGGCGAATTTGCCGAAAACTCGCACTCAGTGCCTTGTTTTCCGGACGGTATAGCGATTTCTGTGCCCTCCGGGCGCGGGGCAGCGTTGTTTGTAGGTGCTTCACGCCCATCAGGCTGTTCTTCCGCCTGTCAGCTCTTACGATTGGCGCACTGCAGCGATTGGCCACAGCATTGCAAGATACGGATAAGTTCGTCAGTCTCCGCTCGGGTCATGCCGACGGCCTCGACCGTGACCCGAATCGGCCGTGAGGCAGGCAGAACCATCGCGACCATTCGCCCGCGAGCGGCGAGCGTTGCGCTCACCAGGGTCCCGACACCTAGACGCTCGACTTCCGGCGTCTCTACCAGTGCGAAGGCCTGTGCATACCGGAGGACAGCGACCCCGAGGTTCCGGTCACTCCAGCTCACTTCCAGCACGGTAGGGTTAGGCCTGGCAAGAATTCGATACGGCTCCATGCACTCGTCCCCCTCGTTTCTTCCATGGCCGTTTCGCAACGATTCTTTACTCGCCCCTCGGCGATATTCAATCTTTCAATTTTTGGCGGTACTGACGCCAGGGAACGTGGGCGCCGTGGGTCGGTGGCACCACAGGCAGGGGATGGGCTCGACGGAACCTGATCAGGTTATCGAGTCTTTCCATACATACTTTCAAGGTGAGGCCGGGACGTGGCCCTGGCGGTAGAACCGATATTGCCTATTCGTCCCTTGCCATCCATTGAGCCAGGACATGGTCGCCGTCCAGCCATCCACGAGGACGATTGGCAGCCCACTCAATTTCGCGAGCCTGGGCGTCCGATAGACCACCCCCAGCCAAGGCGTTGATGACGGCTTCTCGCGGCAGGCTCAAGAATCCTGGCTTTTGGAAAAGCAGCTGAAGATCTCTATCGCCCAGCTCATTGAGAATGGACATGAAGTTACGAAGGCGGTTGGTTTGAATTCGATCTTGCCACTCGTCAAGATCACGCGCCGGGGTGTGGCCCTCACTACCCTTTGCGTCATGGCCCCGTTGAAGGCCTCCGGATTGAAGCCCACCCGACATGAATCGCAGGAAATCAGGCCAATTGCCCGTACCGTGATGTGCCTTCGCTTGTTGAACGATCGTTCTGCCGAGCTGCGTAGGTATCCATACACCATAGCCATAGCCGGCAACCAGGCCCTTTCTCGATAAGCTTTCGAAGACCTTATCAGCGACGCCGATATCCGACGACTCGCCGAACCCACACAGCGAAGCCAGCACATGCGCTTCTTGTCCAGGTAACGATTCGAAGTCGAGCGGATACATACGTGATCGCTTCATGGAAAGGTGCCCACGTGGAAGCGTCTCGACGGACTGTTCTTGAATGCGCAGTCCAAAGCATCCTTTCAGCTGCTTCTACGTGGCCGGAGCATAGCCAGACTACCGCCGTGCTACCTCACGCAAGGCGTGAGGTAGCGAAATATTGCGAAATCACGCGTTGACGCTTGTGCACGGCCAACAACGTTTGGAAGAACGCGATCCATCTGAGTCACGCGTCGCACAATGCGTGAAACGCGGTTGTACACGTCATGGCGACCGTGTAGCTTCACGCCGAACCCTATTTTTAAGCGTGCAACACGCCAACGGAGATGAATATGACGCTACCCAAACTGGCGGGTACGCTAGCGGCCATAGCCGCTGCCATGCTTTCCATCGCACCCGTCCGGGCCCAGAACGTCACCATCGAACCGAGCCAGACCTACCAGACCATCGACGGGTTCGGCGGCATGAACGGGGCGGGATGGATATCGGATCTCAGTCCGGCGCAGGTCGATCTGGCTTACGGCAGCGGTGCTGGCCAGATTGGGCTGTCGATCATGCGCATGCGTATCGCCCCATCCAACGCTGACTGGAACCAGCAGGTGCCGTCCGCCGTGCGTGCTCACGCGCTTGGTGCGAAGCTGCTGGCGACGCCCTGGTCCCCACCGGCTTATATGAAGTCGAACAACAGTCTCGGGAACGGGGGCAAGCTGCTGAAGCAGTACTACGCGGCTTATACCAAGCACTTGTTGGATTTTTCGAACTACATGTCCACCCAGGGAGCACCGCTTTACGCCATCTCCCTGCAGAACGAGCCGGACTGGCATCCCGATTATGAATCAGCCGACTGGAACGGCGATGACTTCGTCAACTTCCTCAATGATCAGGGTTCCAACTTCAGCAAACTGAAGCTGGTGGCTGGTGAATCGTTGGGTTTCAACACCACGATCACCGACCCGCTGCTCAACAGCGCGACGGCGGGTCGCTATGTTTCCATCATTGGCGGGCATTTGTATGGCACGCATCCGAAGGAGTATCCGCTTGCGCGAAGCAAGGGAAAACAGCTCTGGATGACCGAGCATTACGTCGACAATATCGACGGTAACGCCTGGCCGGACGCGCTGGATGTGGCCACCGAGTTACACGAAAGCATGCTGTCCAATTACAGCGGTTATATCTGGTGGTACATACGGAGAAGCTACGGTTTGATTAGTGAGAATGGCATGGTCAGCAAGCGCGGCTATGTGATGGCCCAGTACGCTCGCTTCGTTCGTCCCGGTGCCGTACGCATTGGTGCTACCGCTCAACCCTATGCCGACATCGTTACCAGCGCTTACAAGTCGGCGGATGGGAAGATCGTGTTGATCGCGGTGAATACGGGAACGCATCAACGCCAGTTGAAGGTCGACGTTAAAGACGACAGGAATGGTGATTTCGTCAAGTATTCGACGTCGTCGAGCGTCAACGTGGGGTATGGTGGCAAGTACGCTCTAAGTGGCGGGCAGGCTTCGTTTTATGTCGAACCGCAGAGTGTTACGACGTTTGTGCAGGACTGAGAAGCCGAAAGGCCAACCAGCCATGTCAAGCGAAGAAACCTTGGGGGCGGCGCTCCATGCACTTGCCCTTGGTCGCCGCACCGAAGCTTCCACATTGCTCAAAGACGCGCACGGGCTGCACATGGCCCGTGCCCTGCTTACTCTTCTAGCTTCGGACGCGCCGACGGGCGCCTACGACCACGCCAAGGCATTTGAAGCATTCATTCGAAGCGGCGGCAATGTTGCGCTGTACAAAGCTGTGAGTTGCTTTCTCGCCCGGGCCTACGATCGCCACGGCCCCGTCTCGCTCCTGGATATCGGGGTCGGCGACGGGTTGGCACTCATCCCTGCCCTCGCACAGACGACCAACGCACCGAAAGTCATTGATGTCGTAGAACCCAATGCCGAGCTACTTCGCAGTCTTTCCAAACGCGTTGAGCTGCACGGGACGCATGCGGTGGGCTTTGAAGCATTCGCGGAAGACCTGTCAGACGATGACCGGTGGGACATGGCGCAGTCCACGTTTGCCCTGCAGTCGGTTTCCCCGGATGTCCGCAAAGACGCGCTGCGGCGACTGGCGAACCACGTCGACGTGTTGGTGGTTGTCGAGTTCGACCTTCCTGTGCATGAGGCACGGAGTGAAGCACTCTACCGATCACTGGCGCACCGCTACGAACAGGCCGCCCAGGAATGCGGAGAAGACGCCGCCCTTGTAGCCGCCGGTTTTCTCGGGCCGATGCTCTTGGGGCAGCTCAGTGCCGCTACACCATCGAACTGGGAGCAAACAGCAGGCGCCTGGGTAGATGAGCTGACATCGTGCGGCTTTACGGACATTGTCGTCGAGCATATCCATGACTACAGCTGGGCGCCGGCGGTGGGCATCACGGCGCGGTCCGGCCACGCTTAGGACCCTCTCTCCCTTCGACGGCCGACGCTACGACACCGGCCAACGCGACGTCCGTAAGCAAGTGATCGATCGATAAACGTCAGTGTCCCGAGGACCTGGAGAAAACCAACGCGGCTTGTTGCCATGAAGACGGAAGCAGCCCGGTTCACAGCAAGGGTATCCGGCCAATGATACCGTCTGCAGCATGCGAACCATCGAAGGATTTGGTCATGACTGCCCCGCTTTCCGAGCTATATACCGACTACCTCGCCTGCCTCAATACGCAGGATTGGGACAACCTCGCTCAATTCGTGGCCCCTGACGTCGTTCACAACGGCCGCCCCTTGGGATTGGCTGGCTATAGACGGATGCTGGAGGAGAATTTCAGGGACATTCCCGACCTGCAATTCGTGTCCGAATTGCGCGTCGCCGGGCCTCCCATGCTGGCAGCCCGACTGGCATTTGACTGCACGCCCATCGGCGACTTTCTTGGCCTACCCATCCATGGGAAGCGCGTCGCCTTCGCGGAGAACGTCATCTACGCCTTCGAGAACGGAAGGATCCGTGAGGTCTGGTCCGTCATTGACAAGGACGCCATTGAGGCTCAGCTACATGCGGATATAAGGAATCCAGGCCACTAAATAACAGGCGGTGCCGTCGTCCATCGGTACACCGGGCAGGGTGAGCCACACACCATCCTGCATCACGTAGTTCTGGCGTACCGCCACATCAATATTTTTTCCACCGCTTCCTGAATGCGGCTGCCAGCGCGCTTGGCACCCCATGCGTCGCGGATGCGAGAAATGACCTCATCGGTGTGCACGGGTCCCTCGATGCCCACGACATCCACTGCGAGTTGGGTGAGGATGCCGGTCGGGGTCTCGTGGATGTCCTCGGTCCGATGCGCTGGCCGTGCGCATTCGCTTCCGCATAACGGTCAAAAGCGAAGTCACCCTCTTCCGCCCTCGCCTCACGTTCGATGGCGGCGGCCGCGTCTGCCTGCTCCCTTGATAGGACCTCTTCGGCGACACGTTCGTCGAACGCGGCGCGTGCCGCATCGATCTGTCGGCAGACCCGACGTTCCGAACACCTCTTGACCGCCCGTTGTGGACCGAGCCGGCCGCATGGCGGACGGATGTGTCCGCTGGCCTGGAGCACGACAGATCCGCAAGGCACTTTTCACGGCGCGAGTCCATGCCATGCGCATGCCCATGACGCCGCGGCCCCGCTTGACTACCCAACTTGCCCAATGTCCACGAATTGACACATCGGGCCGTCATAGTTCGCGCCGCGGCCCCTCGTCCGAGCGGCCGACGCCCGTCCATCACTTGTTTCAGGCCGATCGCACCGGTCGTTTAGACATACCAAAGGCCTCACGCATGAAATTCATCCATCGAGGACACATCGGTCTCCTTTTGCTCGCCACGACCACGCCGACGCTCGCCATGGCTACCGAGCCGTCGAGCAGCGACGTCACACCGCAGGTGTCGCAGGAAGATCACGGCGATGCCGCCCCGCCGAAGCCGGCGAACGACCACGAAGGACCGAAGGCCAGCCAGTTGGACACCGTCCAGGTCACGGGCAAGGCCGTAGGTTTCACCAACACCCAGATCCCGAAGGATGTCCTGAAGTTCGAGCCACCGCTCAGCAGCGTCACCGACGCGGTCAACATGGCACCTGGCGTAAACATTACCCAGGGCGGCGTGTTCGACAGCGACGACTACTCCACGGGTATCACGTTGCGCGGTTTTACCCAGGACCAGTTGGGCTTCACCATCGACGGCCTGCCGAACGGATCCGCCGGCTATGGCGGTGGCTCGAAGCCGAACCGCTTCCTGGACAGCGAGAATCTGGGCGCGGCAAGCGTGTCGCAAGGCACGGCCGACATCGGCTCGCCATCCCTGCAGGCGCTGGGAGGCACCCTGAGTTACGTGTCCAACGACCCCGCCAAGGTAGCCGGCGTACGGGTCGATGAGTCGATCGGTCAGTGGAATGCGAAGCGCACGTTCGCGCGCTATGACACGGGCGCTCTGTTCGGCGGCAGTACCTATGGCTACATCAGCTACTCCAACACGCATAACAACCGCTGGATCGGGCATGGCAAGGCGGACAATGGGCATACCAGCCGCGACCACGTGGACGCCAAGCTGGTCACATACGCCACCGATCGCCTGACGATCACTTCGCGTGTGTCGTGGGACAACAGTTACGAAAACAACTACAACAGCGTCACCAAGGCGCAGTTTAACGACGATCCGAATTACGACTTCTTGACGACCCGCTGGACGGGAGACCCCAACACCGATCAGCAATACGTCAATGCATGGAACACCAAGCGCAAGAATGGGCTAGCGGGCGTCAAGTTCGACTACCAGGTCAATGACGATGCAGATGTCAGCTTCTATCCGTACTACCATTTTCAGGAAGGCTACGGCGGATGGATGCCTCCCTATCAGCTCTATGCGAGCGATGCGGACGGCGGGCTGGTAAATCGGTATCCCGCCGAGGGCGCCGACTTCGTGGACGCGTATTATCGTTCCCCGGATGGCACCGCCCTGGCCCAGCCCAAAGGTTGCGCCAATCCCTACGACGCCAGTTGCTATCCCGCCGGTTCAAACCCGATCAACAGCTTCCGTGCGAGCACCTACAAGAACAACCGATACGGGTTCCTGCTGAACGGCCATTGGGATATCGGTGGCAACCATCTGTATGCCGGCACCTGGCTGGAAGACCAGGACCGCCAGGCCGGACGCAAGTGGTACGCCGTGCTCGATACGGCGGCCTCATGGCGTTACGCGGGAAAGCCCTATTTCCTGCAGTTCGACGACAAACTGAAGACGGATACGCGCAAGCTCTTTCTTCAAGACAACCTGACCCTGGGTCCGATCGACGTGTCCCTCGGCGTGAGCAAGTACCTCGTGAACATCTCCGGCGACGACCTCATCGCTGGCAACCGTTTTGCCGAGAAGGATTTCAATTCCGACATCCTGCCGTCGGCCGGCGCCGTCTGGCACATCGATCCGCATTCGCAGGTCTATGCCAGCTATACCAAGAACTACGCACCTCCCTCGGACAGCGTCGTACAGGCGGCCGACGACGGCACCGACATCCGCTCAGTGAAGCCGGAAACGTCGTCAAACATCGACCTCGGCTATCGCTACCAGACCGATAGGTTGCAGGCCAGCATCGCCCTCTACCACGTCCGCTTCGCCAATCAGATCAACGAGATCACGCCTGAGTCCGAGTACACCCGCATCAATTATACCGTGGGCACCGAGGGGACCTACATCAACGTCGGCGGCATCGAATCCAAGGGCATTGAAGGACTGCTCAACTGGAGCATCGTCCCCAAGGCGCTCGATCTTTACGTGTCGGCGACGCTCAACCATTCCACCTACCTGCAAAGTATCAACGGCACAGAAAAGGGCAACAAGGTCACGGGCCAGCCGGGACGCATGCTCGGCGTGGGCCTGACTTATCACAACGATAACTTTCACGCCGGACTCTCCGCCAAGTACGTAGGTGATCGGTACGGCACCCTGGATAACAGCGAGAAGATGAATCCCTACACCGTCTTCGATGCAAACGTCGGCTACCACTGGGATCTTGCCGGAAAGTACGCCTTGGGCTCCTGGCTGAAATCGATGGACTTCAGCCTCGCCGTCACCAACTTCACCGACAAGCGTTACCTGGCAACGCTCGGCGACGACTCCACGCCTGGCTATTACTACATCGGCGCCCCTCGCACCGCCGTGCTGACGGTGTCGGCCCAATTCTGAAGCGAGGCTCAGTGCGCGCGCCACGCGTGCTTTCAGAAAAAAAAGGAGGGGGCGACCAGCCGCCCCCTCCTCTAGATAAATGTATTGCATGGTTTTCCTGGTGACGCCTTCCGTGCTGGCGGTCCGCTTGGCATTTGACTCTACGCCCGTCACCGGCCGAAATCGATGCACTGATGCGTGACTTGAGCGGGTTGCACGCAAGCGTAGACGCGGCTCGGTCAATGCGACGCCTGCAGCTTGCCCACAGGCTGGGTACCGTCGTGTGCCCAGCGTGCCGCTGTCGCCGCCATGAGCAGCGCCAGTACGCCGCCAACCACCATGGCGCTCGACACACCCAGGTGATCGACGGCCACGCCGCCGATGAGCGCGCCACTGGCCAGTGCAATCTGCACGGTCGAGACGAACACGGCGCCACCGCTTTCCATGGCATCCGGAGCCGCCTGGAATATCCAGGTCTGTACCGACATCGGCATCATGCCGAAGGCCACGCCCCACACCGCGATCGACAGCGACGCACCAGGCAAGCCGTAACCCAGTAACGGCAGGCCCAGCATCGACACGCCCAGCAGAACGCCGGTGGTGATCAGGCCCGCCCGTACGCTGCGGGAAAGGATCTTGCCGCCGATGACGTTGCCCGCCAGGCCAGCCGCGCCATAGACCAGAAGCAGCGTGCTGATGGTCTTCGGGTTGAGCAGGGTTACCTGGGCAAGGAACGGCGTGATGTACGTGTACGCGGCGAACTGGCCGGTGAAGACGAGCACCGTGATGTAGATGCCCAGCCGTGCTTTCGGCACACGCAGTAGCTGAGGCAGATGGTTGAAGGTCACG
Source organism: Luteibacter sp. ME-Dv--P-043b (assembly GCF_030209605.1). Lineage (NCBI taxonomy): Bacteria > Pseudomonadati > Pseudomonadota > Gammaproteobacteria > Lysobacterales > Rhodanobacteraceae > Luteibacter > Luteibacter sp. ME-Dv--P-043b. Next base: position 100,313 of record NZ_JARVRT010000026.1, on the reverse strand, counting down.
CTCTGCTTCGCCGGTAGCGAGGGCAGCAACCGCATTTGCGTCAGCAGCACCAGCACGGCAACCACACCGCCGGCCTGGAAGGCGCTACGCCACCCGAACAGATCGCCAAGAAGCGCGCCGGCGGGAACGCCAGCCACCGTTCCGAGGGAAACGCCCGCGAAGACGATCGACAGTGCCCTCGCCTCAGATCCTGGCGCAAGTCGCGTGCTCAGCGCCGGTCCAAGTGCCCAGAACCCACCCACACCGATGCCGAGCAGCGCGCGGCCGGCGAGCACCCATGGGAACGAATGCGAAAGCGCGACAATCAGGTTCGACACGAGCATCGTGGCGGTCAGACCCCACAGCACGTAGCGGCGGTCGGTCTTGCCAATGCCCACGGTCACCAGGACAGCTGCCAGTGCCGCGACCAGGCCCGGCCCCGTGACCATCATGCCGGCCACGCCTTCCGTCACGCCCAGTTCGGCGGCGATGGCCGGTAGCAGGCCGACAGGGAGGAATTCCGTCGTCACCAACGCAAACGCGCCGATCGCGATCGAAATCACGCCCGGCCAGGGGGAATGATGGACAGCGGAGGGCGGCTGCGCCTCGCCCACCGGACGAGGCATATCGGTATGATTCTTCATGGGATTCTTAGGAAGTTGAATTTCTTACTGATCGGTAATAATCTAGACCTCAACCTCTTCTGTCAATCATTTTTTTATCGATCGGTATGAAAGATCCCACTCGAAAAACGGGACGGCCGCGAACCTTCGATGCGGATACCGCCCTCGATAACGCCATGAAGGTGTTCTGGCAGAAGGGCTACGAAGGTAGCTCGCTACCCGAGTTGACCGAAGCCATGGGCATGAACCGGCCCAGCATGTACGCCGTGTTCGGCAACAAGGAAAACCTTTTCCGGCTCGCGCTCGAACGGTACGGCGTCATCCACGATCCCCTGCTCGACGCGGCGCTCAAGGAACCCACGGCGCGCGGCGTGGTGGAGCATCTGTTGCGCGGTAATGCGCATACCTTGACGGGAGAAGCTACGCCACGTGGCTGCATGGTGATCAATGGTGCACTCGCATGCAGCGATGATGCGCTACCGATTCGCCAGTCCCTGATCGATCGCCTCGCCGCGGCTGAGGTCCGTCTGCGCGCTCGCTTCGAGCGAGCCAGGGATGAAGGCGATCTGCCGCCGGATCTTTTGCCTGAGCAGGTGGCGAAGCTTGTTACGACTACGTCGAATGGCATAGCTGTACAGGCTGCCGCCGGCGCTAGCCGCGAGCAGTTGCAGGGGGTGGTCGATCTGGTGTTGCGCAGCTTTCCGTCCGTCTCGCCGAGCAGGTGATCGTGCCGCGCAGGATTTTTACCGTTGAGGCATTCTCGACTGTTACCACGATGACCTTGACTGAGGTGCACATGCGTTATTTCTTAACGTATAAAGAGGAGAACGAATAAACCCAATCCAGCGGCGATTCCGACCACCGATTCGACCAAGAACCACGTCCCATCAGGGTTCTTCGCTTTGCGAAGTTGCTGCATCATGGCGAACGCCGAAACATTCGGTCCAAAGGATTTCTGGTAACGGAAGTAGATGCGCCAACTGGCGATACCACATCCCGCCATGACGATCGTAAATACCAGATGCAACACATTCAGAGCATTGTGGCTCATACCGATTCGCCTTCTTGAAGCCTGAACTTGTACATGAGTGTTCGGCAAGGACAGTCAAAGAACAAAGTCGTGCGAAAGTTAAATCCATGATCGCTTCTTGCAGCTTATTCCAACGGTAGAAATTTGGTCATGACTGCCCCGCTTTCCGATCTATATACCGACTACCTCGCCTGCTTCAATACGCAGGATTGGGACAACCTCGATCATCTATAAGCGATCCTGTATCTGGTGCGACCGCACGGCTGACCCGAGGCGGGCAAACACGTCCGTAAGCAACGCAAGCCGGGATCGCCATCGGCGATGTATCGCGCGCAGAGGCCACCGAGTTCTTCCGAACCCGGCAGCGTGTCGTTTCTCACTTACTCGCGAGGTGTTCACGAGCCCACGCTTCGGCTGTGATCACCGGGATGGAATGCGTTGCGTTGAACGTTCCCGCCTTCGGCCAGGCCACCCCTCTTCCCTGAGCAAATACGGCTCGATATTTCTTGATGTGGTGAGTGGGCTCCTTCGCCACCATTGGTTTACGACCACCACCCAAACCCCATCCCGGAGCGTGATCCGACCAATGGCCGCCACTTCATGATCGGTGATGTAAGCCTGCAACCCTTCAGTCATAGGTACAACGGTGCCGTCTATCGCTTGACGGTCGTTGCTCCAACTTAACCTCACGGCGTCATCGTCATCGCGAGCGTTGAAATCGACGTGAAATCTCAGCACTGCTACGTTCACGACGATAAGAACCAGTCAACGATCAGATGAGTATGATGGTCATCAGGACATAACAACCCCCGCGGGCGCTCTGATTATTCTGAGGTCGCGATAGTTTAAATCGAGAATTCGTCGGGCCACTTGCGCTGCGAGCAGAGGGCGGTCGCTGGCTTCGTCCGAAAGAAATGACAGGTCATCTTGCATTCGTGCGATCTCCTCGCTCATCAACGAAGATTCGCCGCTCATGAGCGGATGATCTTCACTGATGCCACCGCTAAATCCCAACCGCTGCGTAAACAGATCAATGGTGTCTATCTGCGCGTTGATTGTCGCTTCAATCAAGCGTTTTTCTGGTTTCTGGATGAACTCCAAGAGATTGCAAGCAATATCCACCGCATCCATCGCAGCCGGCGTGTGTACAGTTCCATAATCTTCCGAGTCTGGGGCGACCTTCTCACATTCGTTGACCGATACAAATCCAGGCTTCGAGTCAACCTCTGCCTCCAAATAGCGCCAGCAGCTGGCCAGGGCCGCGAGGACCTCACCGGAGCCACGGTGTCCAGACTCCGCAGCGAACTCAAAAAACAGCGGTACCGCCCGTTCAAGAATGCACAAACCGAAGGCGAATTGGTGTAAGTGGTTCAGATCCTCGAGTGCATCGACGAGGCTCTCGATTTGTGCGTCCACACTCATGCTTACATCTTCGCCGTTGCTTGAGCGGAGATAGTGCCTCCACTCCCTCGTCTTGCAAAGTGCCCGCGCACGATGCGCAAATCGGCCGACTCGCCGCAGTTCCAGTGGGGGTCAACCCCATTCCTCTCGCCGCGTTGATGCCATTTACCTCAGCATGAACTCCGGGAACGCCTTTTCAGTAGACTTCGCCTGGTTCAAGCGCGTTGGGTTGTCTTTCTGAGATACCCCTCACTCAACGAGATGACCCGTACGCCCTCGACCGTGTCAGTTACCGCAATCGTCGTCCCCGTGCTCGTGCGGGCACTGAGCGTCTGCGCAAGATCATTCGCGCGCTCGGCGGCAGGCTGCGCGTCGCCGATGGTGGGCTTCGGCTCAAGGCCAAGCTCTTGCGCGACGATATGGTCCGAGAATGTCTCAGGAAGCGGCAAGGGCGGTGGCGGCCTGGAGAAGCCTGCCGCAGCCGTGTTCGGAACCGATAGGCGGGTTCAGCCGCGCGAGTGCAGCACGGGTTTCGGCTTCAATTTCGTCGCCATCTTCGTCCTGCTTTCCATCCGGATCCACCTTTCCGATGGGGTCGTTCGCCGTGTAGGTGAAGCGCCCGAACTCCGCCGGCGTGCCTGCCTTCGTTGCAACAGGGTCAACGGAGAGGAAACGGCCCACACTTGGGTCGTAGTAGCGGGCCTGCATGTAGACCAGACCGCTGTCCGTGTCTTCCACATGCCCCACATACCCTGGTCCTTCTGCCGGCGTGCCGCGGGCAATCGCGCCATACGGCCGGTAATCGGTATTACTCAAGACATTGCCGGCGGCATCGGCCGTCGCCAGTACCGTGCCTTGCTGGTCGGTGTAGTAGTAAGTCACCGTCTCGGCCGCGTGGCCGAGCCCCGCAAAGACCGATAAGGCCGTCCAGACCAGCCACGCCACAGCCAGCCGCACGCGCCAGCTCGTGCGCCCATTCCGGGCAGCCCCCACTCTCGCCAGGCGCTTGCTGCTGGTCGGCATGGCCGAGACATTACCGACATCCATCGTGTGCATCATGTTCGTCTTCATCAGTCAGCCTGCGCGTAGTCGGAGCAGCCGGTGTCGTTGCACGCCCGCACCAGCGCGGTGTACTTCAGCACGGCGGGCTCTTGGGTGGTTCCCAGCAGGAAGCTCAACGCTGTGCCGGAATAGACCTGGGCCCGTGTGTCGCTCCGGATGGCCTCGTACCGAGTGGCCCCTGGCTTTAGCGTCATCACATCAACAAGGAGGTCGGGTTCATGATGAGCGGCAACACATGGAATCAGTGGTTTGTCTTTGCGCGCGCTCTGCGGTTCAAAGTCCTAGAGGGATCCAGCGGCATCTACATGTACTGGTCGCCTCCCGATGGAGCACACCACGGCAAGATTTTTCGAAGGCAGCGTCAGCTCATGGGGCATTTGCGTAGGCTTGCTGTGGGATATCTTCGGCTGAATTGTGTCATTCGCTTGGATGCGCGCTACGCCTTTACCTCCGGCGATCACTCGCTGATTCACCGCATGATGGACGCTGGTCGTCCGTCGGCGTCCGACGACGCCCGCGCGGCTCATCGTTTACACCAAACGATCGCAAAGCGCACCCATCCGGCGCGAGGCCGCATCAACTTGCAGCAAGCCGTTCCCAACGTGCAAGCACTGATGGACACGGACCAAGACGAATGGTACGCCGAGGTCGCCGGGGAAGAATTGGCGAAGCAAAGCGCGCGGCAGATTGAGCGTGAATTGTGTCAAGCACCGACGGCCGTCGTTCGCCCCCCGACTCTACAGGCGTTCGCCAGTCCGCTACCTGCCGAATGGAACATCGATGGGAGGTTTGTGCCGTCGAGCAGCGCCGCGTTTTGATGAATGCGCCATGCCTATGGCGATAAAGGTGATGCAATTGATACAGTTGATCTGAAGCGCGCGTAGCCACAGAACAGGACGAAGCGATGACCACGGAGCCAAATGATCGTGTCGAAAAGAACCCAGCAGACTCGACCGCTCGTAATGAGGTCGGCTTTGCTGTCGTTTATCGGTGGCGCTTGCACCCCCACGCGGAGGAGGAATTCGTATCGGCCTGGATCCAAGTGAGCAGCCTCTTGGAATCTGAGCGCGGCTCATGTGGCGCCAGGCTCCACCGAGGAGATGACGGGATTTGGTACAGCTATGCCCAGTGGCCGACCTCTGAAGCACGCGACGCCGCTTTCTCACTTGGCGACGTCGATGCCGCTGCACAGGCAGCAATGAAGGCTGCTGTGCTGGAGTATCTTCCCGAGATCCGCCTAGTGCCGGTTGCAGATCTGCTTCACCGAAGAGGCCGCGATTCCCTCTCCTTAGCTACATTTCCATGCAGCTGGTGACGTGCCCAAACGGAATCGCCGCCCGAGCGCGACCAAAGCGATGATGTCGGTGCGAACCTAGGGGCAGAATAGTCTGAGACACGCGACGGCCTCGACAACTGCCCTCTCTTCAACCGGTGCAGCGCCAGAAGGTTGCGAAGGGCCACGCGAGGGTCACGAGTCGTAATGAGCCGGCTTCCGAGGCAACCATCTGTATTCGTCGGGCGGTGGACGCGCCACAATCTATAGAAAGAATTTAAAGGGAGGCAGCATGAGATTCAGCGATCTTGAAGAGTCTGCGCTACATCTTAATGACCTATACGAACAGCTTGAGGTCAAGAGATATGGGCGCATCTGGACCACGCAGGAGCTTGCACTTGGTTTCATGGGAGATGTCGGCGATCTAGCGAAACTAATCCAAGCAAATGCAGGTGTCCGCAACATTGCTGATTGCAAAGCGAAGCTGGGACACGAGTTGTCCGATTGCCTATGGTCCATCATCGTTCTCGCCAACAAGTGCGGCATTGACTTAGAGAGCGAGTTTGTTAGCAACACCAGAGGGATCATTGGTTATGTTTCAAGCGAGCTAGATAAGACGACCACCTCTTCTTCGTAAGGATCTGTTTTGGCAACCGAACAGTTCGCTTATCCAGGTAGAGTTTCGAGCGGAAAGAAGGTAGAAACGCGCTCGCCGCGGAGCACGAAGGCTGATGGATGGCCTTCTGGCACAAGAGAGGCGCGACGGCACTATCCAAGGGCCTGACGACGCAACGCCGATCACGCAAGATCACTCTACAAAACAACGCTATGTCAAGACGGCCAGCGCGGCGAACTTCGTTTCGCAAGATTGTGCGATCGGTCCTGTAGGCCGTTGCCTAGTCGTGCGCGCTCCTTCGCGCAACTTGCGCCGAGGCAGGCGTATGATTAACCCAATCCAGCAGGGGAGCCCCCTATGAGCATGTCGAGGCCAGATCCGATTAACGCATCGATGGCACTCCGCACCCGCTACGCAGGGACATTCGTCGGAATTTTGGGCATGTGCGCGATTGTCCTGCTCGCTCCTCTCATCGCTCGGACCCTCGGACTTGCCGTGCCAGCCGCTCGGGGCCTTCGGGCGACAAATGCCGGATGGCTATGCCTAACAGGCGCTATCCCGGGCTTCGTGTTCGCACCGCGCTTTGTCCACCTGGGTAAATCGTTCAAGCTGATCGGTTAAAAACGCGCCCTGCCTCGCGTACCCTCAGTGGCGCCGCAGATGAGTGAGGATCATCCGACCTCTTTATCTAGGCTCATCAAGCGTGAGCTGATGCACACATGCGTCGGACCTGGGCGCATCGTCCGGCGTCCAATACATGATCCTCAAGACCAGCTTATCGACGGGGCCACTCATACTCTGGAGCGATTTTGGATGAGCCGACGGTCGGACCGAAGGATTTGCAGGCGGAGTGGGCGCCGTCACGAAGACCGGTGTGTCGTGGAGACCGTAGTGACCTGCCAGAGCCCATGCGCTGACGCAGGTGTTGGTGTCCACGAAGGTCATGAAATTCGGCGGCACAATTCCATTACCTAGCCAGTGGCTCATGGAGGGCAGGTGCGTGCCGTCAAGCAAGACGACATCGGTCGTATCGCGGGACCACGGCACCCCTTCAAAGGCCACCAGATTGATGCCGTGGCTGACGAAAGGCTTTATCAATGCGTCGGGTGCTAGGCCGTCGTGAGCCACGGTGTCGATGAGGTCGTACACATCGTGAAAGGAGGATGCCTGGGTACCCAGCGCAGAGCCGGAGAATAACAGTGGCCATCCCAGCAGCAGGCAGGTCCACTGGCTAAGGCGTGGCGGTATCATAGGCAGTCTTGAAGTCATCGCGATCAAGTTTACCCACAAGCAGTGATCCGGGTGACCGGGCCAGGCAACGTGTTCTCACCGGCCTGCTTGCCCCTGCCATGTGGTCCAGATGGCTGACTGCATTGCAAGGCCAGGCACGACTGCGTTAGAGCGAGGCGTCAAGCAACGCTTAGCCAACAGCCCGGCGATCCCGCACCTGTGCGTTCAGTCCAGCCAGTATTCAACCCGCAATACGAAGCAAGCTGAAACGTGTTTTACAAAGCGGAAGTTGCTATTTAGGATGTGTTGGCAAACCGGTGAGGAGACTCTTTCGTGATTGACTTTCATTCAGACGAAAACAGGTACACATACGCTGGCAGAAGCGCCAATTCGGGCTGGTCACAAGCGATCCTCGACCTTATCGATCCGCGTGGTCAACGCGTTGCTGATGTCGGGCGTGGCGGAGGCATCTATTCAAGGGCTTGGGCTGACCTAGGTGTGACAAGCGTCATCGGCGTCGATTTTTCAGAGCAAATGATAAGTGCGGCCAAAGAAAACACTCAGGATCATCGCGGTATCTCGTTTAAACAGGGTACTGCGGAGAATACCGGCCTGCCTTCCGGTAGTTTCGACATTGTATTCGAACGCGCCCTAATCCATCACCTGAAAGATTTCGATGCCTGCTTTGCCGAGGCCTACCGCCTGCTCGCGCACGGCGGCAAGCTAATCATCCAGGACAGGACACCAGAAGACGTCAAGATACCAGGCTCGCAAAAACATGTTCGGGGCTACTTCTTCGAGCTTTTTCCCAAGCTCATGGAGATCGAAATAAAGCGCAGGCCGACAGGCCAGGGCGTGTTCGACAGCTTGCTAAAAGCCGGATTCTCAGAAGTTGAAATCAAAAATCTTTGGGAAACCCGGGAGATCCATGATGGTTTTGGCCCTTTGGCAAGGGACCTTCGGCAACGTACCGGCCGATCGATTCTCCACGATCTCACCGACACCGAGGTCGAAACGTTGATTTCGCACGTCGAGAGTCACGTTGGACAACTACGGACAATTGTCGAGAAAGACCGATGGACGTTGTGGATTGCAAGCAAGACCTAGGAATAGGCCAAGCTGATGAAGGATCTCCAGCACATGTCGCTCAATTCGGTAAACGCTTTCATAGCCATCGCCTGCCTCTGAAATGGTATCGCCGCAGCTTGCGACTAGAAAGTGCCTATGCGAGTGCCTACCACCGAATTTCTCCAGCCCCGTCCAAGTGGCTGAAAACGATCACCTTATGGGTTAATGGCGGAGAGAGTGGGATTCGAACCCACGGTAGGCTCACACCTACGGCAGTTTTCAAGACTGCTGCCTTAAACCACTCGGCCATCTCTCCGGATTGTCTAAAACGCCTTGCGCGCCCGCATTCTACGCTAGCTCCGATCACCGTCGAGGCGACCCGCACCCCGAGTGGGATTGTTCGCCGCTTCGCGACGAATCCCTCCCTTCGGTCGGACCGCCCTTTCGGGCGTCCTGCGGCGGCTGCGCCGCCTTGTCGAACCCACGGTAGGCTCACACCTACGGCAGTTTTCAAGACTGCTGCCTTAAACCACTCGGCCATCTCTCCACATTTTTCCAACCGCACCGGCAAGGCCTTGCACCCCGCCAGCGCGTCATTCTACCCGACGATCAGGCAATCACCTCAACCCCTGCCATATACGGCCGCAACACCGCCGGCACCTCAATCGCCCCATCCTTCCGCTGGAAATTCTCCATCACGGCTACCAGCGTCCGCCCCACGGCCAACCCGGACCCATTCAGCGTATGCACCAGCTCCGGCTTCCCCGTCGCCGGGTTCCGCCACCGCGCCTGCATCCGCCGGGCCTGGAAATCCGTGCAGTTGGAACAGCTGCTGATCTCCCGGTACGTATTCTGCGACGGCAACCATACCTCCAGGTCATACGTCTTCGCCGCGGCGAAACCCATATCCCCGGTGCACAGCTGCACCTTCCGGTACGGCAGTTCCAGCGCCTGCAACACCGCCTCGGCGTGGCCGACCATCTCCTCCAGCTGCTGCATGCTCGTCTCGGCCGTGGCGATCTGCACCATCTCGACCTTCTCGAACTGGTGCTGCCGGATCATGCCGCGGGTGTCGCGGCCGTAGCTGCCCGCTTCCGCGCGGAAACACATCGAATGGGCCGTCATGCGCATCGGCAATTCGTCGGCTTCGACGATGCTCTCGCGCACCAGGTTGGTCAGCGTCACTTCGGACGTGGGGATGAGGTAACGCTTGGCGTCGCCCACCTGCGTGGCGAACAGATCGTCCTCGAACTTCGGCAGCTGGCTGGTGCCCTCCATCGCGGCCGGGTTCACGATCAGCGGCACGTTGTGCTCGAGGTAACCGTGCTTCGTGGTGTGCAGGTCGAGCATGAACTGGGCGAGCGCACGGTGCAGGTGGGCCAGCTGGCCGCGCAGCACGGTGAAACGCGCGCCGGACAGCTTCGAACCCGCTTCGGCGTCCAGCCAGCCGTGGCGGGCGCCCAGGTCCACGTGGTCCTGCACCTTGAAGTCGAACGCGCGGGCGTGGCCCCAGCGCAGGATCTCGAGGTTGTCGCTCTCGTCCTTGCCGTACGGCACGCTCTCGTCCGGCAGGTTGGGGATGCCCAGGGCGATATCGGCGATGATCGCCTGCACCTCGGCCAGGGCCTGCTCGTTGGCTTTCAGCTTGTCGCCGATGCCGGCCACCTCGGCCATCAGCGGGGCGACGTCTTCGCCCTTGCCCTTGGCCTGGCCGATCGCCTTGGAACGCGTGTTACGCAGGTTCTGCAGCTCCTGGGTCTCGGTGGCGAGCGCCTTGCGCTCGGATTCGAGGCGCTCGATCGTGGCGACGTCGAGGTCGAAGTTCCGGGCGGCGCGCAGGCGCTCGGCCGTTTCGGCGAGTTTGCCGCGCAGGAGGGCAGGATCCAGCATGGGTCGGGTTCCGTGGGTGTTCGAACGGGGATTATCGCAAATTCGGCGGGCGGCATGTCCGCCGGCCGAACGGACCGACGGAACGCTCAGCCGCTGCCGATGCGCGTGGCCTCGGGCGGCAGCACGGTCAACTCGCGCCAGTCGAGCTGTTCGAGCAGGAAATTGTAGTCCTCGTCGCTCAGCTGGAACGCGAGGCGGCAGCGCTCCAGCTCGGCGCGCTGCGCGGCCAGGGCGGCCAGTGACAGCTGGCAATGCCGATCCATCGCATCGCCGCGCGGCGGTTCGTCCAGCGCGTCGATCTCGACCTGGAACAGCGCGGCCAGCCGCCTGCCCTCCTCGCTGTCCTCGTCCGCCAGCCGGCCCAGCGCGGCACGCGCCAGTCCGCGCCGCACGGACAGCAACTCGCGCTCGGTCACCGCGCGATGGTCCAGCCGGAGCAGCCGGATCATCGGCGCCAGGGTCAGCCCCTGCACCACCAACGTGGCCAGCACCACACCGAAGGCGGCCAGCACCACGGTGTCGCGCTGCGGGAAGTCGGCGGGCAGGATGAACGCGGTGGCCAGCGTCACCAGGCCGCGCATGCCGCACCAGCCGGCCAGCGTGGCCTGGCGCCAGGTGGCGGGCTCGGCGCGACCCTGTCGACGGCGGTACCACGCCACACCGCGGTTGAAGCACAGCGCCACGGCGAGGCGTGCCAGCACCACGATGGCGATCACCAGGCCGGCGAAGCCCAGCGCATGGCGCAGGTGATCGCCGTTCATGTCGCCGATGATCCGCCGGGCCTGCAGGCCCATCAGCAGGAAGGCGAGCACGTTGAGGACGAACACCACCACGTTCCACACCGCGTACGACTGCACGCGCAGGCGCGGCGAGGTCGGGGATGGCCGCGAGGCGATGGTCATCGCCAAGGCGACCACGGCTAGCACGGGCGACAGGTGCAGGTGCTCGGCCACGATCCAGACCAGGAAGGTATTGACGAACTGCAGCAGGTTGCTGTCCAGCGCGCCGGTGACGAAGCGGGTGATCTTCGACATCAGCCAGGCCGCCAGCATGCCAAACGCCACCCCGCCGGGCGCGGCCAGCGCGAAGCCGCCGAGCTGGGCCGCGGTCAGTCCCCCCGAGGTCTGCGCCATCAAGGCGGCGCCGAACAGCAACAGCGCCGCCGCGTCGTTGAACAGGCTTTCGCCACGCAGGATCGCGTCGGTGGCGCGCGGGATGGCCATGCCCGAGAGGATCGCCGTGGCCGCAGCCGCATCCGGTGGCGCGACGATGGCACCGAGCACCAGCGCGGCGGCGAACGGCAGGCCCGCATACGCCCAGCCGGCCCAAGCCACCAGCAGTGCGGTCACCAACACACCACCCAGCGCGAAGATCACCAGCGGTACCCAGAAGCGCTTCGCCGTGGTGAGCGGGAAATCGAACGCCGCGTCCATCAGCGCGGGGGCGATGAATAGCGGCAGCGCCGTGCGTGGATCGATCGGGAAATCCGGCGCGCCCGGCAGCAGTGCCACGCCGACACCGGCCAGAGCCAGCATGGACGGGTACGGCAGCGCGAGGCGTCGTGCCAGCTGCAGCAGGACGATGGCCGCGAGCAGGAGCAGCAGGAGGCTTTCGAAAAGCGTCACTTTGGCGGCGCTCCGGGCGGCAAGTCGATGCAGGCTACCCGCCGGACCGGCCGTGCTCAAGCACCGGCGGTTACCTCGGAGCGACGCCGATGCCGCGCACCGCTCAGCGACCGCCAGAACCAAGTCGCCATCATCATCGCCAGGCCGATGTTGACCACCACCTCGCCCGGCCACACCTTGCCGTAGCTGATGTCTTCGAAGCCGACGCGGTCGGCAATGATGCCAAGGATGTTGGCCAGTGCACCCGCGGCGATGAAGGCGTGGCTGACGCGGTTCACACGGCGCAGCGTGCGATCGGTGAGCAACCAGCACCCGGCCACCAGCATGACGCTGCTGCAGGCCAGGTCGCCGTAGAGAAACACGATCGGATTCATTGGGGGTCGCCTCCCGCGATGCGGTCGATCATGCGATTGGCCAGCGTCTCGCCGCGCGAGTCGATCAGCCGCTGGGCGATCATCGTCACGCGCAGGCCGAAGCAGCCGATCAGGAAGGACACGCCGGCATGGATCTCCGCCGGCGAATCGGTGAGGAAACGCCGCTCAACCGCGGGCCCCAGGAAGATCGCCATCATGGCACCGCACACCACCTGCACGACGGCACGCTTGCGCGAGGCCTCGTTGCCCAGGGCGACGGGAAGGACGGCGCCGCCCACGGCCGCCAACAGCAGCCAGAAGCGGGTGAACAGAACGACGGTATCCATGATGACGACCTCGTGGGACTCAGGGTGAGGGAACGGGCTTCAGCTTGCCGCGCCAGGGGTTGCGGGGCGTTTCGAACATCACGTCCAGCGTCTGGTCGGCCGCGACGGTGAAACGGAGATCGCGGTTGAGCACGCTGTCGCAGAACCGGCCACCGTTGATCGACGGCTTGAAGCGGTAGATCGACGTGGCGCCGTCCTCCTTGAGGAACGCGGCGGAGACATCGCACGACAGCGGCTCGTTGAAGTGCACCTTCACCAGGTTCGGCACGAAGGTCATCTGCACCGCGACATCGGCATTGGCTTGCTGGACCAGGCCGCGCCAGGTGCCTTGCGGCTGTGCGGCCAGGGCGATGGCGGGAAACAGGCCGAACAGCGCGATGCCGGCCAGGGTTTTGACGGAGGTGGAATACATCGGGTTTTCCTCTGGAGGTGATGGTAGGTGGCCCAACCTAGCGGGCGAACCACACGGTGACGCCGGTGATTCCGGCAAGAACGATGAAGCCGGCAAGCAGCCACAGGACGCGATGGCGCGGCTTGCGCGGTGGCGGTCCCGGCAAGGCGGCGACCAGTGCGGCCTCCCAGTCGGCGGACAGCCGCATCACAGTGAGCTTGTCCATCAGCCCACCTCCGGCAACGGCACGGCCACCGGCCGTCCATCCAGCGAGACGCTCGGCTGCCAGGCATCCGCCGCGCGGTAACCGATGCGCAGGCGATGCAGGGGGCGGCGGCGCCATCGGCGCGGCGGCGCAGGGTGCAGGTCGATCACCAGGGCCGTCGCGCCGTCGCTGCCGCGCTCATAGCGCAGGCGGCAGTCGAACTCCACGGACAACTCGGTGACCTGCGGCATGCGTGGGTCGCGAAACCAGCGCAGCGGCAGCACCACGGATTCCAGTGGGGCGTCCACACCGGCATCCCGCGGCACGTCCACGTGCAGCGCATCGCCGCTGGCGTCGCCGGCCGCGTAATGCGCGAGTCGGCGTCGCCGCAGAGCTTCGTTGGCCGCTTCCACGGACACGCGCAGCGCGAACAGCAACTGGTCGAACGTGCAGGTGGCCATGCGCCCTACCCCTCGCCCAGCCACGCGGGCTTGCGTGGAAAGCCGACGTGGTAGCACAGCCACTGCAGCACCACCTGGTGCTCGCCGACCTGCAGGATGGTGAAACTCTTTTCCACGCCGATGATGGACCCCTTGGGCGAGTCGCTGAGACAGCGGTTGAGCAAGGCGCGGGCGTCTTCCACCTGCGCCTCGGTCTGCATCTGGTTGGGGTTGTCGCTGCCGACAACCACGCGTTTGACGAACTTCACGTCGGTCAGGTCGAACATCCTGTATCTCCGGAAGGAATCGCGACGACCTCGCGGGCGTCGCGATCCATGGTGGGATCGAACGGCTTACGGACCGGTGCCGGTGCCGGCCGCCGGCGTCGTGGCCGGACCGGTCACTGCGGCCGGCGCGGTACCCGGCACGGCCACCGGCGCGCCGACCTTGCGCGGCGCGCAAGCGGTCTGCAGGATGTCCATGACGCGTGCCAGGCCTTCCGGCATGCCTCCGTCCTCGGCGTGCACCTCAACGTGGTAGCGCGCCGAGTTATCGGACTTGCGGGTGTTTTCCTTGTGCGTGGCGACCGAACCGGACACCTTCGCCGAGGCCTTGAACACGCCCCAGCCGATCGACATCTCGGCGCTGAACTCGCCCTTCTTGTCTTCGCTTTCGGTCTGGCTGAAGGACGACTTCACTTCCATGTCGAAGGTGATGTCGACGCGTGTGACGCTGAGGTTGGGCACCTTGACGATGGCCAGCAGCGGCACTTCCAGCTCGACGTCTTCCTCGGCGATGCCACCGGCGTTGGTGGGATCGTCCACGGGGCGCTTGAAACGGAACGTGGCGGTGCGCGTGGCGCCCACGCCGGTCGGATCGTTCGCGGGCGGCGGCAGGAAGCCGATGACCTTGATGAAATCCGCGGTGGCCTGGGCCAGCTTGACCTGGGCTTCGCAGGCGGCGCTGAGCGGCGAACCGATCAGGTCGCCCATGGGCAGACCCTTGAACTGACTGGACATGTTGACGAGTTCGTCAGCCATGGTGTGACTCCTTGCAATGGTTGACGCGACGCACGGGATGCGCGGCGCGGTTCATCCCGGCCGACGGGTCAGTCGTCCGGCGTGAACGTCTTGAAGACCCCCTGGGTCTGTGAGAGGTGGTTCATCAGCCGCGCGGCACCGTCGGTGGGCTCGCTGCCTTCGACACGAAGCTTCACGTGCACCGAGCCGCCACGGCGGTCGTTGCCGCCGGCCGCCGGGTCCACGCGCAGGTGCGGGCGGGCCGCGGCGCTCTTGCCTTTCCAGCCGGGCTCGTGCGGATCGTCGTCGCTGGGCGGATTGCCTTCCACGATCGGACCGATGTCCGCGTCGAAGGTGATCTCCACGTCCTTGATCCGCAGCACGTTGGTCGAGACCAGCGGCAGGATCGGTGCGCGGTACAGGTCCTCGTCGTCTTCGCCGGCCTTGGGATGCAGCGACGGCATGCGGATGACGACGCTCTTGGGCCGGTTGTCCTCGTCGAAAAAGTCGCTCAGGTGCGACATCTGGTGTTGCTCGATGCGGTCCTGCGCATCGACCACCGCGCCGGCGATGGCTTCGATCAGCGTGTTGAGCGAGGTCTGCGCGGCCATGGCTCAGCGACCTCCGGCCGCGGTGGGCGGCAGGTCGGGGAACGAATCCACGCGCGCCAGCCAGCCCTTGAGGAACTTGGCCAGCGACGGGCGCTGCGCCACCAGGGTGTTGTAGTAATCCTTGCGGCCCTGCTTATAGGCCGTATAGACCGCCACCGCGTTCAGGCGGCCCAGGGCGGCCATCGTGCCGGCGCCGATCACGCCGTCCACCGTGAGCGATGGCGTCGCCCCCTGCGCGTTCAGCACGCGCTGCAGCAGTTTGGAGGCGTTGGCGCCCGCGTTGACCTGGAAGTCGAAGACGATGTTGGCCAGCGGCTGCAACGCGATCTCGTCGCCGTGCACCTTGTCCCAGTACTGAGCTTTGTAGATCCGGCCCGCGTCCGCATCGCTCAGGGCGCGCAGGTTGTCCAGCGAGGGGTCGATGCCCAGCAGGCTTTTGGCATAGCGCTGGAACGTGGCCAGCGTGATGCCCTTGTTGGTGGCGCCACCCGGATCGGCCGGGTCGTTGACGAAACCGCCCTCGTGCCGCAGCAGCGTGGGAAAGAAAAGATTGAAGTCGGCCATGCTGTGATCTCCCGGTTCGACGCGGTGGCGTCGGCGGGTTCACTATCCGTTCGCGGACCGATGCGCGGGATCGGGAAAAGCCTGATTGCCGCGCCTGCGTTTGCTGATCGACGCCGGTCACGGTTCCAGCGTGGTCAGGCCCTCGCGCAGGGCATAGCGCGTAAGCTGCGCGATGCCGTTGATGCCCAGCTTGGCCATGATGTGTTCGCGGTGCGTACCCACCGTCTTGACGCTGACATGCAGGCGCTCGGCAATGTCACGCGCGCTGAGGCCTTCGGCGAACAACTGGGTGATCTCGCGCTCGCGCGCGCTCAATGCCTCGCGCGGCGCGAACGCAGGGCCGTCGTGGCGGCGAAGGCCGTCCACCAGCAGGTGCGCGATATCGGGGCTGATGAAATAGCGCAGGCGCATCACACTGTCGATCGCCTCGCGCAGCACGTCGAAGCCGTCGCGCTTGAGCACGTAGCCGTGGGCGCCGGCGTCGAACGCGGCGCGTACCCAGCGCGAATCGTCGTATGCGGACAGGCACAGCAAGCGGGTCTGCGGACAGCGCGGCGCGATGCGGCGGATCGCTTCCAGTCCGCTGAGCCCACGCATGGCGCAATCGAAGACGATCAGGCCCGGCTGGTTACGCAGCGCATGACGCACGCACTCGCGGCCATCGGCCGTGCTGCCGGTCACCTGGTAGCGCGGCGAGCCTGCCAGCAGAGCGGACACGCCCTCGCGCAGCAACGCCTGTTCGTCCGCCAGCAGGACGGTGATGGGCATCATGCGCCCCACCTCGCCCGCACGCCGGCGCGAACGCACATGAAAACACCGCCATGACTGACGGTGCTGCAGTGATGCGAATCCATCCTCGACCCCCTCGGTGGACGTCGTGCCGGCCCCCGTGGCCGGCCGGACGTGACAGCCGCGCAATGTTCCGCGGCTGCCGCCAAGGTATGTCGTGGCGCCCACCGGCCGTATCGGCCAAATGCTGATTTTTCGGCGCCGTCCTGCCGGTTACGGGCTCTTGCGAGCCGCCGCCCGCGCGGCACGCAGTGCCTCGAGCTTTTCCCGCAGCTTGGTCTCGAGCCCGCGATCCACCGGCTCGTAGAAGGTCGTACCGACCAGGGCGTCGGGCAGGCACTGCTGGTCGAGGGCGATGCCGCCCTCCACGTCGTGGTCGTACTGGTAGCCGGTGCCGTAACCCAGGCCCTTCATCAGCTTGGTCGGCGCGTTGCGCAGGTGCATCGGCACGTCCAGCGTGCCCATCTGCTTCACGGTCGCCTTGGCCTTGTTATAGGCCATGTACGCGGCGTTGCTCTTGGGCGAGATGGCCAGCCAGATGGCCAGTTGCGCCAGGCCCAGTTCGCCTTCCGGACTGCCCAGCCGCTCGTAGGTATCCCAGGCGTCCAGGGCCATGCGCCAGGCACGCGGCTCGGCCAGGCCCACGTCTTCCACGGCCATGCGGGTCATGCGTCGGGCGAGATATAACGGATCGCAACCGCCGTCGAGCATGCGGGTCAGCCAGTACACCGCGGCATCCGGATCGGACGAGCGCACGGACTTATGCAGGGCCGATATCTGGTCGTAGAACTGCTCGCCGCTCTTGTCGAAGCGGCGCGTGCGGTCGGCCAGCACCTGCTCCAGCGTGGTGTCGTCGATGCGGCCGTCTTCGGCTAGTTCCGCGGCGATTTCCAGCAGCGTGAGCGCGCGGCGCACGTCGCCGTCCGCGGCACTGGCGATGAGTTTCAGCGAGGCCTCGTCCACATCCAGTGCCAGTTCGCCGAGGCCACGCTCGGTGTCCGCCAGCGCGCGATGCAGCGCGGCCACGATATCGTCGGGGCTCACCGAGTCCAGCACGTGCACGCGGCAGCGCGAGAGCAACGCGGAGTTGAGCTCGAAGGACGGATTCTCCGTGGTGGCGCCGATGAAGATGATCACGCCGCGTTCGATGTGCGGCAGGAACGCGTCCTGCTGGGCCTTGTTGAAGCGATGCACCTCGTCCACGAACAGCACGGTGCGGCGGCCCTGCGCGAAGTTGCCTTCGGCTTCGGCCAGCGCCTTGCGCACGTCCGGCAGGCCGCTCATCACCGCGGAGATCGCCCGGAAATCCGCATCGGCGTAACGCGCCACCAGCAGGGCCAGGGTGGTCTTGCCGCAGCCCGGCGGCCCCCACAGGATCATCGAGTGCACCTTGCCCGCTTCCAGCGCGCGGCGCAGCGGCTTGCCCTCGCCGGCCACGCGCTGCTGGCCCACGATCTCGTCGAGGGCGCGCGGGCGCATGCGCTCGGCCAGGGGCTTCAGCGCTTCGGGTTCGGCGAACAGGCCGGGGGAGGAGAAGGACATGGCACTCGCGGACGGGGGTGAACGCGCATTATCGCGCGTTCACCGTGCACAGTCCCTCAATCCTCGGGTGGAGGCGATCCCGGCTTCGGCTTGCGCAGCAGGCTGGCCGCCATGCCGACGATCACCGCCGCGCCCAGCAGCAGCACGATCCACAGCAGCGGACGGGTCCAGTCCAGCGGCACCGCGGGGGCCGCGAGGGCCTGGCGACCGCCTTGCTCCTGCGACGGGCCCAGCGTGGTGCGGTCGGGACGCCAGGCGGCCCCTTCGCTCTTGCGCAGCGCGGCGATGGCGTCGTCCACCGGCCAGGCCGGCCGCCGCGCACGCGCGCTGCCCACCAGCAGGCGCCAGGGGCCGTTGCCTTCGGGCAGGAAGACGAAGCGGTCCGCGCGCCAGCCCACCGAGAAATGCGGCGGCTCTCGCAGCGGCGTGGCCGAATGCAGGCGGATCAGGTCGCGGCGACGCGGCGTCACCTCCAGGGGACGATGGCCCTCGGTGCCGTCCGGCGTGACCACGAGCGTCCCCAGCGCCTCGCTGCTCAGGCTGTCCTCCACCGCGGAGGCATCCAGCCGGGCCACGCTGTCGCTTTTGCCCAGCGTCACACGCACGGCGCTCACGGGCAGCGCGGCCGGCAGGCGGTAGTCGTAATCGACGCCCTGCCCGCTGCTGCGCGTGTCTGCCACGGGCACGTCCAGCCAGTGCAGCACGGGCTCGTCCCTGGCCGAGGCGTCCTCGACGGTGCCGGACAGCGTCACCGCGGCGGTGCCGTCGGTCGGCCAGGGCGCGTCGCCGCCGGTCACCCGCACCCGGAAATACCGGGCCGCCGGGCCCGCCAGCTTGACCACACGCGCGTCCACCGCGTCGGCGTCCTTGCCCAGCGTGACCACGGACGCACCGCGCACGCGTGGTGTCCAGTCCTGCAGGTCGCGGCTGACGTCGATGTCCACGGTGAGGTTCACGTCGTGGTCCGGCCGGGGAAACTCCAGCCGTTCCGGCGCGACCTCGTCGTGCGCGTCGAACAGCCACGTGCGCGGCGTGCCGCTGGCCGGCGCGCTGCCCGGCTCGATCACGATGTCGCCATTGGTGCTGCGCTGGATGCGCGCGCCCGGCACGCCGTCCACCGCGGAAGGCACCGCGCGCAGCGGCGCATCCAGGGTCACCGGATGCGACGTCGGGTCGGCGGCGCGATAAGGGCCGGTCGCCACCTGGCGACCCTGCGCATCGACCACCACCACGTCGCCCAGGCCCGCATCGCGCACGGCCCAGGCATAGGCGTCCTGCGGCAGCTCGACCAGATAGGCCTTGCCGCCGGGCGGCGCGACGATCGGCCAGGCATAGGCGAACGCCTCGGGCGTTTCAGCGCGGGCGCCCAGGGTGAACAGACTGGCGATGAGCAGGCAAACCACGTCACGACGCATGCGGCGGCTCCGGAACGATGGCCGCACCGTCTTTGGGCGGCGCGGGGGCGAGGTAACCGATGACCGTGCAGAGCAGGCCATAGGCGATGAAGGAGGCGATGCCGAACAGGTTGCCCAGGTGGCCGCGGTCTACCAGCAGCAGCTTGAGCAGCACCACGCCCATGCTGCCGGCGCCGGCCATCCAAAGTAGCCGCTGCCCGCGACGCGAGCCGAGCACCCAGGCGACGACGCCGATGATGCTCCACACCACGGTGAGCGACAGCTCGGCCAGGCTGGACGACGGCATGTCGCCGTTCCAGGGCACGCCGCCCAGGTGGTGCACGGTGCGCAACGTCATGCTGGTGGCGACGACGAAGAACGCGATGGCGAGCACCGCCGGACGCGCGCGCACCACGCCGGGGGGCATCACCGCGTCCGCCATGACGCGGGCGAGGAACAACCCCACCGCCACCAGCAGCAGGTCGATCGGATTGAGCAGCGGGATGAAGGGCAGCGGGTGAGCACCGCCCGCCGCGCCCAGCGCGACGAGGCCGACCGCCGCCATCGCCATCAGCATGAACGCGCCGACACTCAGGCGCAGATCGCGTACGTAAGCCACCAGCGGCGAAGCGATGACGCGCGGTCGCCAGACGACGAGCGCCGCGACGAGCAGCGTCGGCACTGCGCAGGCGAGGATCTGCCAGCCCTGCCCCACGCGCTCCGCACCATCCAGCGCGAGGCCGATGGCGGTGGTGAACAGCACCAGCCAGCGCAGCCACCACAGCGTGCCGCTGGCGACGGCGGCCACCCGGTGCTGGCTTTCGCCACGCATCGACAGCCAGCCGGTCACGGCCATCACCGCCACCGCCGCGAGCGGCCAGCCCACCAGCCATTGCATGCCGGCGCTGCTCGCCTGCAGCACGAGCAACAGCGTGGCCAGGAAGGACACCGGTACGGCAAACGCGAGCACGACGCCCAGGTCCAGCTTGCGCACGCGCGGGCAGGCCAGCGACAGCAACCAGCCGGTGGAGGACACCAGCGCCAGCCATGCGGCGTTCTCGTCGGTCGCCCCGAAAGACGAACGATCGATCTCGCGCCCGAAGCCGACGTACCACCAGAGCACCGCCCAGAACAGCAGCCCGAGACGCGCCAGGCCGGAGATACCGCGCGACGCGCCATGGCGATCGAACTGCCACACGCCCACGCCCGCACCGACGACCAGGAGCAGGCAGCCCACGAAAGGCGCGTTGAGCAGCGGCGTGTCGAGCGAGTGCACACCGAAGGCCAGCGCGAGGAACCACGCCGCGCCCGCCACCAACTGCAGGAACACGCCCGACCAGCGCGGCAGGCGCCGCCCCTGGCGGAAACCGAGCCAGATCAGGCCCGCGCCTTCCAGTGCAAAGACGCAGGCGGTGACGCTCGCGCTCAACGCCAGCGGCACGGCGATGGTGGCGAAGGCGACGGCCAGCACGGCCCAGGTCTCGCGCAGCAGGCCCATGTCCTCGCGCTTGCGGATCGCGAAGGCGATGGCGATATAGATGGCCGCGGCGATGAGTGCCGAGATAGCCAGTGGCATCGGCTCCCAGTCCAGCAACGCCCCCTGCAACAACAGGCTGGCGATCGGGTTGCCGAACATCAGGCAGCCGTCGAGGATGGCGCGGCCACGCCGGGGCGAGCGCAGCACGTGCAGCCACGGCACGATGAGGTACATCAGGAAATGCAGGATGAGGAAGGGTTCGGTGCTGGCGAACAGCGAGGGGTTGTAGCGCAACACGCCCCACGCCGTACCCACGCCGAACGTCGCCACGAAGCCCAGCACGTTGAGCACCCGCCATGCCTTCTTCCAGGCGATACCGAGGATGCCCAGGTTGAGCAGCGCGTAGTAACCGAACAGGGCGACATGGTTGCCCTGCCCCGACGACGCGATGATCGGCGCGGCGAACCCGGCGATCAGGCCCAGCACGGCCAGCGCCAGCGCATCCTGCAGCACCGCCAGCACGCCCATGCCCGCGACGAAGACCACCAGCAGCGCGAAGGTCGGCGTCGCGTCCAGCAGACCGTAGAGCCGGTACGCGGCGAACACCGTCATCACCAGCACGCCCAGCCCACCACCCTGCAAGGCCAGCGCGAACGCACGGCGCCGGTCACGCTGCACCCAGCCAAACGCCACGCCCGCGATCGCCGCCAGCGCTACGAGGCTCAGCCGCACCGACACCGGCACACGCAGCATCCCCGTGTCCGACGCGTACTTGAGGAACGCCGCCACGCCCGCGAACAGCACCAGCATGCCTACCTTCACCGGCACGTTGCCTTCGGTGAACCAGCGCTTGGCTGCCGTGATGCCGCGATCGATCCAGGAGGGACCGCCGGGGTCGTCGCCTGCGGCTGCGCTAGAGGCGGTCGACGCGTCGCTGGCGACAGGGCCAGACATGGCGTCGGCGGCGACCGCCCGTGTCGTGCCCGGTAGCGGCGGCATGGCAGGCATGGGCGGCATCGACGGCATCGACGCGTTGGACGGAACGGATGACGCCGAAGGCGCCGCGCTGTCCGGCCACTGGGCCGGCACAGGTGCATCCGATACATCGGGCGACCTATTCGAGGGCACCGCCGGCGCTATCGAAGACGCATGATCCGGCGATATCGCCGACGCGTGCTCCGCGCCCCGCTGCCTCGCGGCAACCGTCAGCGCTTCCACCCGCGCGTGCATGGCATCGAGGTCACTGCGCAGCTGCGACGTCCGCGCCAGCAGCCATCCGATGGCAGCGCCCGCGACCCCGCCGGTCCACCCTTGATCCACCAGGCCACCGACGACCGCGCACACCAGAATCCAGACCACCACCATGCTCCGCCCCTCACTCACATATCCGTATAGGCAGGGAGTCTGGCATGAAATGCCAGACTCCGTAGGAACGCACGATGTGCGCGATCCCTCACCCTAGGACCGAGGCGGTAGGAGCGCACGATGTGCGCGATCCCTCACCGTAGGACTGAGGCGGTAGGAGCGCACGATGTGCGCGATCCCTCACCGTAGGACTGAGGCGGTAGGAGCGCACGATGTGCGCGATCCCTCAGCCTAGGACTGAGTCGAGAGAAGCCGACCTTCCGCACTAGCGAGCGTTTCCGTGCATCCAGCATGCGCTTTTCAAACGCCCGGAACCGCCCGCACGGTTGCAACGGGCGGCATCATTCGCCGTATTCGTGGTGAGGGTTCGCGCACATCGTGCGCTCCTACGAAGGCCGGGCGAGGCTCGACGATAGGGCTATGGACGGTTTTATTTAACCGGCTGCGTCTGCAACACAGGCGCATCGCCGATCACGTCGGTGCCCTTCGGCGGCACGAACTCGAACGTGCCCGCGGGAATGGCGGCATTCTTCTGCCACCCGGCAAACGAGATCTGCGTGGTATTCCCCAGCTGATCCTTGAACGCCATCCGTGCCAGCCCACCCGCGTCGAACCCCAGGTCGGCATAGTCGAACTGCGGGTCCTTGCTGGTGGACTGCAGGCGCAACCAGACCAGGCCATCATGCTCGCCCTGTTCGGTGACCTTGAAATCCTTGTCCATCTGCGAGAGGTCGGTCAGCACGGTGAGCGGGCTCTGCGCTTCCTCGCTGCTCTGCCGGCGAACGGTGACCTGTTCCAGGTCGGGGTCGTACAGCCAGACGCGGCTGCCGTCGGCGACGATGGTCTGCTTGTACGGGGCCGTGGTTTCCCAGCGGAACTGGCGCGGCGCCTGCAGCGCCAGCGTGCCCGAGCTGACCTTGCCCTGGTCGCCGTTGGCATTGGCCAGCGTCTGGCTGAAACGCCCGGTGAGCGCATGCAGCCCCGTGGAGAACGCATTCAGGCGCTCGCGGGCCGCGCCGGTGGCGGCGAAGGTCGGCAGGCTGAGGAGGGACAGCGTTGCGGCGAGCAGCAGGCGTTTCATAGGGCGGGGATATCCTGGGGAAGCAGGCATGGTGGCGAGGGTTAGGCGTAAAGGGTAAAGCGCCAGTCGAGCACGCACACATGGCGCACCAACCAGTTGCACGTCAATCTACATCGCCAACGCTTAACACGGGACGCTGGACGACCAACGCTCTACCGGTCCGTTTCAAACAGCGACTTGAGCATATCGATGGCTTCACCGGGGGAAATCTCGCCGGCCTCCATCTTCTCGCTGATCTCGGCGATGGCCTTGCCGTCGCGATGCCAGAACGGCGCCGCGCGGGTGGCGGTGTGTGCCGGGCGCGTTTCCTGGCCCAGCACCACGATCTCGGCGATATCCGACTGCTCGGCGAAGATCACTTCCAGCGCGTCGTCGATCTCGCCGGTGTGCCCGGCCGGATAGTCACGGGTGACGAAGCAGGCGCGGCCGTCGTCGGCGCGCAGTTCCAGCCCCGGAATGGACGGGTTGAGCTCGAAGACACTGGTCACCTCGTCGAGCACCTCGGCGGTGGGCACGAGATCACCGGTGACGAGGAGGCTCCAGGGGCGCTGGCGCAGCACACCCGGCTTCATGGTGTTCATGGTGGGATCAATCCTTGGGCGGCGGCGGGGCCAGCACTTCGCGGTTGCCGTTGTGCTGGGGCGCGCTGACGATGCCGTCCTGCTCCATCTGCTCGACGAGGCGGGCGGCGCGGTTGTAGCCGATGCGCAGGTGGCGCTGCACGCCGGAGATGGACGCGCGGCGCGTTTCCGTCACCACGCGCACGGCGCGGTCGTAGAGGGCGTTGTCGCTGTCGCCATCGCCGTCGGCATCCTGCGGCAGGCCGGCGTCGTTGATGATCTTGCCGTCGGCGGTGGACTGCACTTCTTCCAGCACACCCTCGATGTAGTTCGGGGCACCCTGCGCGCGCAGCCATTCCACGACGTTGTGCACCTCGTGGTCGTCGACGAAGGCGCCGTGCACGCGCTCGGGCGTGGCCGTGCCCGGCGGCAGGTACAGCATGTCGCCGTGGCCCAGCAGGGCCTCCGCGCCGGACTGGTCGAGGATGGTGCGCGAATCGATCTTGGACGAGACCTGGAACGCGATGCGCGTGGGAATGTTGGCCTTGATCAGGCCGGTGATGACATCCACCGAGGGGCGCTGCGTGGCCAGGATCAGGTGCACGCCCGCGGCACGCGCCTTCTGCGCCAGGCGGGCGATCAGTTCTTCCACCTTCTTGCCGACGATCATCATCATGTCGGCGAACTCGTCGATGATGATGACGATGTGCGGCAGCGGCTCCAGCGGATCGGCCTTCATCGAGGGCATGTCCGGGTTGGCGCGGAACAGCGGGTCGAGCAACGGCTGCCCGCTGCTCTCGGCGTCTTTCACCTTCTTGTTGAAGCCGCCCAGGTTGCGCACGCCCACCGCGGCCATCAGCTTGTAGCGGCGCTCCATCTCGGCCACGCACCAGCGCAGCGCGTTGGCGGCTTCCTTCATGTCGGTAACCACGGGCGCCAGCAGGTGCGGGATGCCCTCGTAGACCGAGAGCTCCAGCATCTTCGGGTCGATCATGATCATGCGCACGTCCTTGGCGCTGGACTTGTACAGCAGGCTGAGCACCATGGCGTTCACCGCCACGGATTTACCAGAGCCGGTGGTGCCGGCCACCAGCAAGTGGGGCATCTTGGCCAGATCGGTAACCACGGCCTTGCCGCCGATGTCCTTGCCCAGCGCCAGCGCCAGGGGCGACTTCACCTGGTCGTAGCGCTCCGAACGGAGGATCTCCGACAGGTAGACGATCTGCTTCTTGGTATTGGGGATTTCCAGGCCAATGACGTTCTTGCCGGGAATCACGTCCACCACGCGCACGCTGACCACGGACAGCCCACGGGCGATGTCCTTGTCCAGGCTGGATACCTGGCTGCCGCGCACGCCGGCGGCGGGCTCCAGCTCGAAGCGGGTAATGACGGGACCGGGATAGACCCCGACCACGCGTGCCTCGACCTTGAAGTCCTTCAGTTTCAGTTCGACCTGGCGCGACAGCACCTCCAGGGTTTCCTCGGAGTACCCGGGGCCCTGCGGCGGGGCTTCGTCCAGCAGCGACAACGGCGGGATCTCGCCCTCGATGGACGCGCCGGTGAACAGGGGAATCTGGTTTTCGCGGGTGGCGCGCTCGCTCTTGACGACCATCGGCGTGGGCGTCTCGATGCGTACCGGCTCGCGTTTGGCCTGCTTGACCGCTTCCGCCTTCTTGACCACCTCGCGCTCGGCGCGGGCGGTACGGGCGGCCATCACATCGGGCGCACGACGCATCTTGCCGCCGAACCAGCCGCCCAGCCGCACCACGCCCTGCCCGGTCACGTCCATCAGGCGGAACCAGGACAGGCCCGTGGCCAGGGTGACGGCGATCAGGAACACGGCCAGCAGCAACAAGGGCGCGCCCTTGTCGCCGAACGCGGCATGCACCCCGCGACCGACCCACTTTCCGACGATGCCGCCCGCGCCTTCCGGCAGCACGGGGGAATCGACGTTCAGGTAGACCAGCGCGGGGCCGGTGATGAAGAAGAACACGAACCCGATCAGGCGCAGCGAGGGCTCCCACGGGGCGACGTGGCGCTCGCCCCGCTGGCGGATCACCTGCACGCCCAGGGCCAGCAGCAGCAGCGGAAAGCAGTACGAGACCAGGCCGAAGATGTAACGCAGCAGGTTGGCGATGTTGGCGCCGACCGCGCCACCGAAATTGGTGGCGTGCTCGGCAACCCCCATGTGGCCCCAGCTCGGGTCCTGGTCGTTGTAGCTGATCAGGCAGACGAGCAGGTACAGCGCGAGCGGGAGCACCAGCAGGGCTCCCGCTTCACGCAGGCGGCGCTTGAGCTCGTCGCTCAAGCCCTCGCGCTGGGCCTTGATCTGCGTCCTGGCCTGTTTCTTGACGACTTTCGCGCTACGCGCCACTTAGCAGACGACCTCGGATCGGGTTTTGGGCATCATGCCATGCCCTGGAGGGCCGGATGGACGAGCTTGCCGCCCTCGATGTTGATGCCCGCGGCCAGCGGGGCGTAGTCGCGCCAGGCATGGCCGGCGGCCAGGCGCTGCACGTACGGCAGGATGGCGGCGGAAATGGCGGTGGACGAGGTCTGCGGCACGGCGCCGGGCATGTTGGTCACGCAGAAATGCGTCACGCCGTGGACGTCATAGGTCGGCTCCTTCCAGGTGGTCGGGCGCGAGGTCTCGAAGCAGCCGCCCTGGTCGATCGAGATGTCGACGAGCACCGAGCCCTTCTCCATCGTCTTGACCATGTCCTCGGTGACCACGCGCGGGGCCTTGGCGCTGGGGATGAGCACGGCACCGACGACGATGTCGGCGTTGCGGACTTCCTCGGCCACCGACGACTCATAGGCATACAGCGCGGTGACGTTGGGGCCCATGGCCATCATCTCGGCCAGGCGGTCCTGGCGCTTGTCGAACACCACCACGTTGGCACCGGCCTGGGCCGCCAGGGCCGCGGCGTTGCCACCGGCCGCGCCGGCGCCCAGCACCACCACCTTGCCGCGCGGGGTGGAAGCCATGCCGCCCAGCAGCTTGCCCTTGCCGCCGTTGGGCTGGTGCAGGAGGGTGGTGCCGATCTGGGTGGCGATGCGGCCGGCGATGACGGACATCGGCAGCAGCAGCGGCAGCACGCCGTTCTCGTCCACCGACTCGAAGGCGATGCCGGTGAGGCCGATGTCCAGCAGGCTACGGGTCAGCGCCGGCTCGGCGGCCAGGTGCAGGTAGCAGAACAGCAGGTGGTGCTTCTTCAGCAGCTTGAGGTCGCCCTCGATCGGCTCCTTCACCTTGACGATCAGCTCGCCCTTCTCGTAGACGGCGGCGGCGTCCGGCAGGACGGTGACGCCCAGGGCCGAGTAGTCGGCGTCCGAGTAGCCGGACTTGGTGCCGGCACCGGACTGGATGAACACCTCATGGCCACGGCGGGCCAGGTCGGCGGCGGCGGCCGGGATGAGGGCCACGCGGCCTTCGAGGGTCTTGGTTTCGGAAGGGATACCGATGCGCATCTGAGGATGATCCTGAATGAACCGAAGGAAGTCGTGACGGAACAAAAGCCGCCGTGTGGGGACACGCCGGCAGCATCAATGAAGCGAACGTCTTGAATCGCACCCCCGTCTTCCCCATTCTTCCGGGTCGACAACGATCTCGCGCAACCTCGACACGGCCTGAGCAACCTGCCGCAAGAGGCCAGCGGTACGACTGAAACACGCCGCAGCAAACCTCAAGGATTATACATGAGCACCCCCAAGCACAGCCGCCTGCTGATCCTCGGCTCCGGCCCCGCCGGCTACACGGCCGCCGTCTACGCGGCGCGCGCCAACCTCAAGCCGACGATGGTCACCGGCCTGCAGCAGGGCGGCCAGCTGATGACCACCACCGAGGTGGACAACTGGCCCGGCGACGAGAAGGGCGTGCAGGGTCCGGAGCTGATGCGGCGCATGGCCGAGCACGCCGAGCGCTTCGAGACCGAGATGGTCTTCGACCACATCCACAGCGTGGACCTGGGCAACCGCCCGTTCCGGCTCAAGGGCGACAGCGGCGAGTACACCGCCGACGCGCTGATCATCACCACCGGCGCCACGGCCAAGTACCTGGGCATCGCCTCGGAAGAGAAGTTCAAGGGCCGCGGCGTCTCCGCCTGCGCCACCTGCGACGGCTTCTTCTTCCGCGACCAGGACGTGGTGGTGGTCGGCGGCGGCAACACGGCCGTGGAAGAGGCCCTGTACCTGGCCAACATCGCCCGCAAGGTCTACCTGGTCCATCGCCGCGACAAGTTCCGCGCCGAAAAGATCATGCAGGACAAGGTGTTCGAGAAAGCGGCCGCTGGCAAGATCGAACTGCTGTGGAACCACCAGGTGGACGAGGTGCTGGGTGACGATTCGGGCGTGAACGGCGTGCGCGTGAAGGACGTGAACTCCGGCGCCACGCGCGACCTGGCCGTCCAGGGCTTCTTCGTCGCCATCGGCCACACCCCGGCCACGGGCATCTTCGAAGGCCAGCTGGAGATGAAGGACGGTTACATCCAGATCCAGTCCGGTACCCAGGGCATGGCCACGGCCACCTCGGTGCCCGGCGTGTTCGCCGCCGGCGACGTGGCCGACCACGTCTACCGCCAGGCGATCACCTCGGCCGGTTTCGGCTGCATGGCCGCCCTGGATGCGGAACGCTGGCTCGACCAGCAGCACCTGCTGACGTGATGGAGTCGCCCCGCGCGGCCGGCGCGGGGCGTTGCCCCGCATGAGCGAGATCCGTTTCCTCGACGGGCTCGGCGGCATCCCGGCCGCCGACTGGGACGCGCTCGTGCCCGACGGCAACCCGTTCGTGTCGCACGCGTTCCTGAGCGGCATGGAGGCCAAGGGCTGCCTGCGTGAAGACTATGGGTGGCGGCCGTACCACCTGGCCATTCTCGACGGCGGGCGGCTGGTCGCGGCGGCCCCGACCTACCTCAAGGGCAACTCGCACGGCGAGTTCGTGTTCGACTTCAGCTGGGCGGCGGCCTGGGAGCGGGCCGGCGGCGATTACTACCCCAAGCTGCTGGTCGCCGCGCCCTACTCGCCCGTGCCCGGGCCGCGCCTGCTGGTGCGCGAGAGCCTCGACGCCGAGATCAATCGCAAC
Source organism: Luteibacter sp. ME-Dv--P-043b (assembly GCF_030209605.1). Classification (NCBI taxonomy): domain Bacteria; kingdom Pseudomonadati; phylum Pseudomonadota; class Gammaproteobacteria; order Lysobacterales; family Rhodanobacteraceae; genus Luteibacter; species Luteibacter sp. ME-Dv--P-043b. Next base: position 71,298 of record NZ_JARVRT010000026.1, on the reverse strand, counting down.
CGGCTGACCGCCGCGCTGGTCGATGAAGCCGACCGCCTGGGGCTGTCCTCGATCCACGCCAACTTCCTTGCCGAGGCCGACCTGCCCGCCTTCGACGACCGCTGGCTGGCCCGTGCGGACTACCAGTTCCACTGGCACAACCGCGGCTACACGGATTTCGACGAGTTTCTAGCCGCCCTGGCCCGGAAGAAACGCAAGAACATCCGCCAGGAGCGCGCGCATGCGGCCGCATCGGGCCTCACGCTGGAGATGCGCGGCGGCGACACGCTGGGCGACGCCGAGTGGCGGCAGATCCACGCGCTCTATGAGCTGACCTTCGACATGAAGGGCAACCACGCCGCGCTCACTGCCCGCTTCTTCCAGTACCTGGGGCATACGATGGGCGCCCGCGTGCAGGTGGCCCTGGCCCGTGACGGCGCGGACATCGTGGCGATGGCGCTGTTCCTGCGCAGTGCCGACGCGCTGTATGGACGCTACTGGGGCGCCAGCGTGGAACTGTCCGGACTGCATTTCGAGCTGTGCTACTACCGTGGCATCGAGTACGCGATCCGTGAAGGCATCGCGCGCTTCGAGCCCGGCGCGCAGGGTGAGCACAAGCTGGCGCGCGGCTTCCTGCCGACGCTGACCCACTCGCGCCACTACATCGCGCACGAGGGCTTCCGCCAGGCGGTGGCCGCGGCGCTGGTCCAGGAGGCAGCGCATCGCGAGGCCTACAAGGACGAACTCATGACCCATTCGCCGTACGCGGATCGATGATCAATCTGCCCCAGCTGCATCCCCTGCGCCCCGGCCTGTTTCCCGCCCCGGAAACCGCGCTGACGGAGCCGAACGGCCTGCTGGCCTGGGGCGGCGATCTGTCGGCGGAACGCCTGCTGGCCGCGTATGCCCAGGGCGTGTTTCCCTGGTACAACGAGGAAGAGCCGATCCTGTGGTGGTCGCCGGACCCGCGCTGCGTATTCCACACCGACGCCATCCACATCAGCCGCAGCCTGCGCAAGCAGCTCGACACGTCCCACTGGCGGCTGACCGCCGACACCTCGTTCTCGCGCGTGATGCGCGCCTGCGCGGCCCCGCGCAACGGCCAGCCCGGCACGTGGATCGGACCGGCGATGATCGCCGCCTACGAGGAACTGCACCGCCGCGGCCACGCGCACAGCGTGGAGGTATGGGACCGCGGCTCGCTGGTCGGCGGCATCTACGGCGTGGCCGTGGGCCGGCTGTTCTGCGGCGAATCGATGTTCAGCGCCCGCAGCGGTGGATCGAAGGTCGCCCTGGCCGGATTGTGCCAGCTGCTGCACGGCTGGGGATTTCCGCTCCTGGACGCGCAGGTGACCAACGACCACCTGCTGAGCATGGGCGCCGTGGAAATCGCCCGCCGGCCGTTTGTCGCGCAGGCGCGGAAGCTGGCGGCGATGCCGGGGATGGTGGGGTCGTGGGTGAGCCATCCGGTGGCGTTGCCGTAACGTCGATCGTGCGGGGGATCGTGGATCGCGCACATCGTGCGCTCCTACAAGGCTCCGTAAACCCCGGATGTAGGAGCGCACGATGTGCGCGAAAAACCAACCACGCGAAGAAGACCTAACCCATCGACGAAGCCGCGATGCCGGATCGCGCACATCGTGCGCTCCTACAAGGGTGTCGCAATCTGCATCGTGCGGGATGTAGGAGCGCACGATGTGCGCGATCCAGGATAACGTCACCGCGCGCGGTGACCGCTCATTTCCGCACCGGCATTCTTCGGCAGCAGCAGGCACACCGGCGCGGCGAGCACCGAAACGAACGTGACCACCAGGAACGCCACGCTGAAATCCGGCAGCAACGCATGTTCGCGGCCGTGCCAGGTGACCGACGCATGCAGCGCCGCGGCGGCGACGCAGATGCCCAGCGACAGCATCAGCTGCTGGAACGTGGTGTAGAAACTGGTGGCGCTGGAGAACCGCTCGCTGGGGATGTCCGCATACGCCACCGTGTTGTACCCGGTGAACTGCAGCGACTGGAAGAACCCGCTCATCAGCAGCACGGCGTAGATGATCCACAGCGGCCAGTCGGGCCGGAATGCGGCGCACAACGCCACACAGCACATCGAGAACACGCCGTTCCAGACCAGCGTGGCGCGGAACCCCCAGCGGCGCAGCACCGGTGCGGCGGTCGCCTTCATCAGCATGGCGCCCAGTGCGGAGACGAAGGTGATGACGCCGCTGTGCGCCGCCGACATGCCGAAACCCAGCTGCATCATCAGCGGCAGCAGGAACGGCACCGAGCCCGCGGTGATGCGCGTGAGCGACCCCGCGATCACCGACAGGCGGAACGTGGGAAAACGCATCAGCGACAGGTCGAGGATGGGATGGGCCGCGCGCTGCGCATGCCACACGTAGACCGCACCGACCACGATACCGGCCACGATCAGCCCGGTGGAACCGAGCACGGACGTCACCCCGCGACTGGCCATTTCCAGGCCGAACACCAGGCAGGACAGCGACACGCCCGACAGCACGAAACCCAGCTTGTCGAAGCGCATCTTGTCCGGGATGCGGATATCGGGAATGTACCGAGACGCCAGCCACATGCCGACCAGGCCGATCGGCACGTTGATGTAGAAGATCCAGCGCCACGACACCCAGGTGACGATGAACCCGCCCAGCGGCGGACCGATCACCGGGCCGATCAGCGCCGGCACCAGCAGCCACGACATGGCGCTGACCAGTTCCGACTTCGCCACCGAGCGCAGCAGCACCAGGCGTCCCACCGGCACCATCATGGCGCCGCCGATACCCTGCAACAGGCGCGAGAGCACCAGCAGCGGCAGGCTACCGGAGATGCCGCACAGGATAGAGCCGATGGTGAAGATGGCGATGGCAGCGCGGAACACGTTGCGCGAGCCGTAGCGGTCGGCGATGGCCCCGCTGGCCGGAATGAACACCGCCAGGCTGAGCATGTACGAGGTGAGCGCCACGCTCATGTGCAACGGGGACACGCCGAACGACTCGGCCATGGCCGGCAACGCGGTGGCGAGAATGGTGCCGTCCAGTTGCTCCATGAACATCGCGCTGGCGATGATGAGGGCGACGGTGCGAAAGCCGGGAGCGGAAGTCATCCGGGTGGAGGTAACGAAGAAGGCGTAAGTCTGCGCCCGCCGCTACGGAAGATCGAGTGAAAGGTTGCTTAGAAACGCCCGCTCCTGCCCCGTCAGCGGATCGACGAAGCGGAGTTCGCGGGCCAACAGGCGCAGTGGCTGGTCGAAACCGGTGGGCTCGTCGCGCAGGTCCGGGTAGACGTGATCGCCCAGGATGGGCGCCCCCAAGGCCGCCATGTGCACGCGCAACTGGTGCTTGCGACCAGTGACCGGTTGCAGGCCGTAGCGCCAGACCGTTGCGCCACGCGCCAGCACCTCGATCCGTGTGCACGCGTTCGCCGTGCCCGGCACTTCGGCCACGCGGAAGAACGGCTCGCCCCGCTCGACCCGGCTTTCCCGCACATGCGGCATGGCCACGCCCGGCAGCGGCGGCGCCAGCGCCTCGTAGGTCTTCACGATGCGCCGCTCGCGGAACAGCCGGGTGTAGGCATCGCGCGTGTCCGGCCGCGCCGAAAACACCACCAGCCCCGCCGTGCCCCGGTCCAGGCGGTGCAGCGCCACCAGCGCGGGATTGCCCAGGCGACGCATCAGCCGCACGGAAAGGCTCTGCTCGACGAAACGGCCGGCGGGCATGGTGGGCAGGAAATGCGGTTTATCGGCCACCACGATATCGTCGTCGGCGTAGACGATGCCTTCGACGAACGGGATGACCGGCTCGTCGGCCACCTCGCGGTGGTAGGTCAGTACGCCGCCGGGCCGGTAAGGCGTCAGCCGGTCCACGGGCACACCGTCCACCGCGACCGCCCCGCGCGCCATGCGTTCGATCCATGCCTCGCGACCGATCGCCGGAAACCGTTCGCACAGGAAATCCAGCACGGACGGCCAGGCACCGCGCGGCAGGACGATACGGCTGGGTGGGAGCGCTTCCATCGCAAGAGTGTATCGCTCAAGTCCTTCGTGACGCGGCCGCCATATACTGTACGTCTTACCTCCCCTCCCCAGAGGCATCCGTGATCGGCCGGTTCTTCCGCAAGCTGTTCGGCAACCGTGGCGTCGCTCCCGCGATGGACGCGCGTGCCTTGTCCATGCCCGTGGCGCCCGTCGCCGTCGGCACCCCGGTCGCGCCCGTCGATGCCCCGGCCGGCGCGCTCCCGGCCGACGAGGTGGAAGACCGCTTCTACCGCCTGGTACTGGGCGCAGCATGCTCGCCGGACCCGGGCATGAGTGCCCATGAGCAGACGCTCCTGCGTCGCCTGCGCGAGGCCTTCGGCGGCGAGCGCTTCGACGTGACCCTGCTGCCGCGCCTGCCTGCCGTGGTGCCGCAGCTGATGCGCGCGCTGCGCAACGACGCCAGCGACAGCCGCATGCTGGCCGAGCAGGTGGCGCGCGATACCGTGCTGGTCGGCGAAGTCATACGCGTAGCCAACAGCGCGTTCTTCCGGCCGGCCAAGGCAGTGACGGGACTGCCCCAGGCGATCACCCTGCTCGGTCACGACGGCCTCCGCCGCGTGGTCATGCAACTGGTGATGCGCCCCATCCTGCGCACCGGCGAAGGCGCCGCGCAGCAGGCGGGCGATCGCCTGTGGGAGCACGCCGAGCGCTGTGCCCGCGCCTGCGCGCACCTGGGTGAAGGCACTTGCGATCCGTTCGAATCGTTCCTCGCCGGACTGGTCAGCCATACCGGCGCCCAGGCCATCCTTGCCGAACTGGACAAACACGGCCCGGCCGCGCCTGCCTACAGCCGCCGTTTCGTCGCGGCGGTGGCCCAGCAGATGGAGCGCCTGTCGCTGCACGCGGCACGCCACTGGGATTTCCCCTCGCGGGTGGTCCAGGCGCTGGCCGAACGCGCCGACCCGGCCGACGCAGGCGCACGCACGCCCCTGGGCCGTGCACTGCTCGCCGCCAGCCGCGTGGCCATGCTGGACGTGCTGGCGGAGAACGGCCTTGCCGAGGCCGACGCCGTCCTCCTGGCTGGCCCGGATCCGACCTTCACGCAGGCCCGGCTCGTCGACTGTCAGGCGTTCGTGCGCACCGCGCATACGGCCGAAGCCTGACCCTCGTCACCGTGCACGTGGACATGACCCACGCCGTGTGCGTCGTGGTGCGCCCGGACGCCTGCGACGCAGAGGCCGCGCGCGCGATGGACCGCTTGATGGACGCGGATACCGCCATCGCCGACCGGGTATAATATCGGCCTGATTCCCCCGGCAGGACGCTCCAGAACGATGTTTGCGGCACGACAGACTCCGTCCACCGGAGGCGATGCCCTCGCGCGCCTCATCTGGCAGGATTTCGAGCACCTGCTTGCCGAGTACTACCGTGGCCAGGGTTACCACGTCGAGCGCCATAACGCCTCCCGCCCCCTGCAGGTCCCGAAAGGCGGCATCGACCTGCGCCTGCGCCGCGGCAGCGAGACCGTGCTCGTCCAGTGCAAGCACTGGGACGCCGAGGAAGTGCAACTGGCCGACGTCAACGGACTGCTCGGCAACATGCTCAACGAAGCCGCCAGCCGCGGCGTGTTCGTCACCCGTGGCCGCTACAGCCGCGAGGCCATGGCGTTCATGCGCCGCCAGCCCCGGCTGCAACTGGTCGACGGCGACATGCTCCGCGTGATGCTCAAGCTGCCCGAGCGCGCCGATACGGCGCTGGCGGCGCGCGGCGAGCGGCTATCCGCCGCCCCGCGCCGCAGTGCGACGGGCGTGCCCTCCTGGCTCGGACCAGCACTGCTGGCGTTCGCCATCGCCGGTCTGCTCGCCCTGTTCGTCTGGCGCACGGTCACGCGCCACGACGCACCCGCCACGCCGCCGGGCAGCGCGGCGGAAGGCCCGCCCCAGGCCAGCGCGGCGCCATCCGCCTATGGCTCGGCATCCGCCGCCGATGCCGTGCACACCCTATCGCCGGTGGCCGTGCAGCCCACCGCCCCACCGGCCCTGCCACCGCTGAGTGGCGCGTCCGGCATCGTCCAGAAAGCCGTCTCGCCCGGCCGGCCCTCCGTCTCGCAGGAGATCGCCGAGCGCGAGCGGCTGCGTCAGCCATCCGAAGACGCGCGCCATGCACGCCTGCATGAGGACGGCATGACGGTGCTCGAACGCAGCACCCGCGAGCTGGGCTCGCACGATTGATCGCCCGTCGGGCGTGAGCGGCGTTTGGTCGCGGCCCGCAAGCTCCTGAAGGCGGTTCATTTCACGCCGGGGCAATCCCCACGCGCCTAGCCTTCCGGGAGACCCCCGTCGCCTGGAAGCCTCCATGACCGAGACGCTTGCGCCCGATCTGCTACGCCGCATGCACGCCTACTGGCGCGCTGCCAACTACCTCACCGTGGGCCAGATCTACCTCCGCGACAATCCGATGCTGGAGCAGCCTCTCCGGCGCGAGCACATCAAGCACCGCCTGCTCGGCCACTGGGGCACCACCAGCGGCCTCAACTTCATCTACACCCACTTGAACCGCGTGATCGTCGAACGCGACCTGGACATGATCTACGTGATGGGTCCCGGTCACGGCGGCCCCGGCGTGGTGGCGCACACCTACCTGGAAGGCTCGTACACCGAGGTCTACCCGCATATCGACCGCAGCGAAGCGGGCATGCGCGAACTGTTCCGCCAGTTTTCATGGCCGTACGGCATTCCCAGCCACGTCGCACCGGAAACGCCGGGGTCCATCCACGAAGGCGGCGAGCTGGGCTATTCGCTGTCGCACGCGTTCGGCGCGGCATTCGACAATCCCGACCTGGTGGTGGCCTGCGTGGTAGGCGATGGCGAGGCGGAAACCGGCGCGCTCGCCACCGGCTGGCACGCGAACAAGTTCCTCAACCCGGCCCGCGACGGCGCCGTGCTGCCCATCCTGCACCTCAACGGCTACAAGATCGCCAACCCCACGGTGCTGGCGCGCATCCATCCGGACGAACTGCGCGACCTCATGCGCGGCTACGGCTACGAGCCGCATTTCGTCGAGGGCCATGAGCCCGAACCGATGCACCAAGCGTTCGCGGCCGCGCTGGACACCTGCCTGGACGAGATCAAGCGCATCCAGGACGACGCACGCAAGGACGATGCGGCGGACGCCGTGCGGCCGCGCTGGCCGATGATCGTGCTGCGCAGCCCCAAGGGCTGGACCGGCCCGAAGAACTTGGACGGCAAGCCGGTGGAAGGCACCTGGCGTGCCCACCAGGTGCCCATCGCCGACTTCACCTCGGACGAGCACCTGAAGATTCTCGAAGACTGGATGAAGAGCTACGACGCGCACGAGCTGTTCGACGAGCGCGGCCGTTTCCGCGAGGAGTTCGCCTCGCTGGCGCCGACTGGCCGTCGCCGCATGGGCATGAACCCGCATGCCAACGGCGGCCTGCTGCTGAAGCAGCTGCACATGCCGCACTTCCACACGTTCGCCGAGGACGTCCGCACACCCGGCGACCACAAGGCCGGCGCCACCGCGGTGCTGGGCACCTTCCTGCGTGAAGTGATGCGCCAGAACATGCAGACCTTCCGCCTGTTCGGCCCCGACGAAACCGCGTCCAACCGCCTGCAGGCCGTGTACGAGGCCAGCGGCAAGACCTGGATGGCCGGGCGCGAGGCCGTGGACGAAGACCTGTCGCCCGCCGGTCGCGTGATGGAGGTGCTGAGCGAGCACCAGTGCCAGGGCTGGCTGGAGGGCTACCTGCTGACGGGGCGACATGGCCTGTTCTCCTGCTACGAGGCCTTCATCCACATCATCGATTCGATGATGAACCAGCACGCGAAGTGGCTGAAGGTCACCCGCACCATGTCGTGGCGGCCGCCGATCGCGTCACTCAACTACCTGCTCAGTTCGCACGTGTGGCACCAGGACCACAACGGCTTCTCGCACCAGGACCCGGGTTTCATCGACCACGTGGCCAACAAGAAATCCGAGATCGTGCGCATCTACCTGCCGCCGGATGCCAACTGCCTGTTGTCCGTGGCCGACCATTGCCTGCGCAGCCGCCATTACGTCAACGTCATCATCGCCGGCAAGCAGCCCGACTGGCAGTGGCTGGACATCGAAAGCGCGATCCGCCACTGCGCGGCCGGCGCCGGCATCTGGAAGTGGGCCAGCCGCGGCGTGGATAACCCCGACGTGGTGATGGCCTGCGCAGGCGACGCTCCCACCGTCGAAGTGCTGGCGGCCGTGATGCTACTGCGCGAGTACGTGCCGGACATCCGCATCCGCGTGGTCAACGTGGTGGACCTGATGTCGCTGGAACAGCCCGACGAGCACCCGCACGGCATGGACGACGACGTGTTCGACGACCTGTTCACCAAGGACACGCCGGTGATCTTCGCCTTCCACGGCTACCCCGGCATCATCCACAAGCTGACCTATCGCCGGCACAACCACGACAACATCCACGTGCGCGGCTACAAGGAAGAAGGCACCACCACGACCGCGCTGGACATGATGGTGCTGAACAACATGGACCGCTTCCAGCTGGCCCTGGATGCGATCAAGCGCATTCCCCGCCTGGCCGGCGAGCGCGAAAAGGCCGAGCAGCGCTACTGGTCCGACATCCAGCGGCACAAGCTCTACGTCAGCGAGCACGGGCAGGATCTTCCCGAGGTCCGCGACTGGCAATGGAAGGCCGAGGAGACCGCCGCGTGAGCCGGCCCGGGCACGTGCTGGCGCTCAACACCGGATCGTCGTCGCTGAAATACGGCCTCTATCGTGTCGACGGCGATCGGTGCGAGGCGCTGTTGACGGGGCAGGCCGAGGGCGCGGCGGATAACGATCCCCTGTCCGCCGTGCTTGCGGCGCTGCGCGAACACGACCTGCCCGCGCCCGATGCCATCGGCCACCGCATCGTGCACGGCGGTCCGAACGTGCGTAAGCACGCGCGGATAGACGCGGCGATGATGGAACATCTGGAACAGGCGTGTGCCTTCGCACCGCTGCACGTGCCGCCAGCACTGGCGCTGGTGAAGCAATGCACGATGCGTTTCCCGGGCCTGTCCCAGGTTGCCTGCTTCGATACGGCCTTCCACGCATCGATGCCGGCGGTGGCGAAAACCCTGCCATTGCCGGCGGACCTGCGCGAGGGCGGCATCGAACGCTACGGTTTCCACGGGCTGTCGTACGAATCCATCGTGCGGCAGCTCGGCGACGACCTGCCGTCGCGCGTGGTCATTGCGCACCTGGGCAACGGTGCCAGCCTGTGCGCCGTCCGCGACGGTCGCTCCGTGGACACCACCATGGGCCTCACCCCCACCGGCGGCCTGGTGATGGGTACGCGCCCGGGCGACCTGGACCCGGGCGTGCTGCTGTACCTGATGCGCGAGCGCGGTTACGACGCCGATGCGCTGGAGACGCTGGTCGATCGCGAGGCCGGCCTGAAAGGACTCTCCGGCGGCACCAGCGACATGCGCAAGCTGCACGTCACGGACAGTGCAGCCTCGAAGCTGGCCCAGGACGTGTTCGTCCATGTCGCCCGCAAGCATGTCGCCGCCATGGTCGCGTCGCTGGGCGGCATCGACCTGCTCGTCTTCACCGGCGGCATCGGCGAACACGACGAAGTGACCCGCGACGCGATCCTCGCCGGCCTGCGCTGGATCGGCGACTTCGCCTCACGCACCGTGGCCACGCAGGAAGACGAACAAATCGCCCGCCACACCCACCACCTGACCCGCACCCCCACCCCCACCACGTAGGAGCGCACGATGTGCGCGAAAAGGGTGCTCGCCTCGTCGTTGCGTTAAACGCGTCATCGTAGAGGCGTCGCAGTCGACGCCGTGCCGCGTCTTCGCCTTGTTGGCTTTTCGCGCACATCGTGCGCTCCTACCAACCGCGGTGTTGGCGTGCAGCCGCGGCGGGGGTTCGGGGCGTTCTTTGTTACATCACCACCACGGGGATCTTGCCGATCTTTGAGCGCCATTCCTTCGGGCCGGTTTCGTGCACCGACGTGCCGGCGCTGTCGACGGCGACCGTAACCGGCATGTCCTTGACCTCGAACTCGTAGATCGCTTCCATGCCCAGGTCTTCGAAGGCCAGCACGCGCGAGGCCTTGATCGCCTTGGATACCAGATACGCCGAACCACCCACGGCCATCAGGTACACGGCCTTGTTGTCGCGAATGGCCTCGATCGCGGCGGGGCCGCGCTCGCTCTTGCCCACCATGCCGAGCAGGCCGGTGGTCTCGAGCATCTGCCGGGTGAACTTGTCCATGCGCGTAGCCGTGGTCGGACCGGCGGGGCCGACCACTTCGTCACGCACGGGGTCCACGGGGCCCACGTAGTAGATGAAGCGGTTGGTGAAGTCCACAGGCAGCGTCTCGCCGCGGTTCAACATGTCGATCATGCGCTTGTGCGCGGCGTCACGCCCCGTCAGCAGCTTGCCGTTGAGCAGGATGGTCTCGCCCGGCTTCCAGTCGAGCACGTCCTCGCGGGTGATGGTGTCGAGGTTCACCCGGCGACCCTTGGATGCGTCGTAGGTGAGCTTCGGCCAGTCTTCCAGCGACGGCGGATCGAGCGCCACCGGGCCGGAACCGTCCAGCACGAAATGCGCATGGCGGGTAGCGGCACAGTTGGGGATCATCGCCACCGGCAGGTTGGCCGCGTGGGTGGGATAATCCTTCACCTTGATGTCGAGCACGGTGGTCAGGCCACCGAGGCCCTGCGCGCCGATGCCCAGCGCGTTGACCTTCTCGTACAGCTCCAGGCGCAGTTCTTCCGCGCGGCTGGACGGGCCACGGGCGATCAGGTCGACGATGTCGATCGGCTCCATCAGCGCCTCCTTCGCCAGCAGCATGGCCTTCTCGGCCGTGCCGCCGATGCCGATGCCGAGCATGCCCGGCGGGCACCAGCCGGCGCCCATGGTGGGCACGGTCTTCAGCACCCAGTCCACGATGGAGTCGGACGGGTTGAGCATGGCGAACTTCGACTTGGCTTCCGAGCCGCCGCCCTTGGCGGCGACGATCACGTCGAGCGTGTTACCCGGCACGATCGACACGTTGACCACGGCCGGCGTGTTGTCGCGGGTGTTCATACGCTTGCCCGCCGGATCGGCCAGCACGGAGGCGCGCAGCTTGTTGTCCGGGTGGTTGTAGGCGCGGCGCACGCCTTCGTTGACCATGTCCTCGACACCCATCGTGGCGTCGTCCCAGCGCACGTTCATGCCCACCTTGAGGAAAACCGTGACGATGCCGGTGTCCTGGCAGATCGGCCGGTGGCCCTCGGCGCACATGCGCGAGTTGATGAGGATCTGGGCGATGGCGTCCTTGGCCGCCGGCGACTCTTCACGCTCGTACGCTGCGGAGAGGTTTCTGATGTAGTCGACCGGGTGGTAGTACGAGATGTACTGGAGGGCGTCGGCGACGCTGGTGATGAGGTCGTCCTGCTTGATCGAGGTCATGGCGCTTCGGCTGGCTCGCGGCGGCTGGCAAAGCGGCGATTTTAGCGCACCCGGCGGTGTAAGGTGCCGGCCCATGGGCCGGTCTGTTCCGGGTACCCCAAGCACAACGGAGTTTGCATGCGTCAGCTACGTACCGTTTTCCTCGCCCTGCTGGTGGCCGTGACCACCCTGGCCGCCGCGACGCCCGCCCTGGCGGCGCAGACCGCGCCGGAGTTCGCCGGCATCGCCAACTGGCAGAATTCCAGGCCGCTGACGATGAAGGGCCTGCGCGGCAAGGTCGTGCTGATCGATTTCTGGGCCTATTCGTGCATCAACTGCCTGCGCACCCTGCCCCACGTCACCCGCTGGTACGACCAGTACAAGGACAAGGGCCTGGTGATCGTCGGAGTGCATTCGCCGGAATTCGCCTTCGAGAAGCAGGACGCCAACGTCCGCGACGCCATCGCCAAATACAACATCAAGTATCCCGTGGCCCAGGATAACGACCTGGAAACCTGGGACGCCTGGGACAACCAGTACTGGCCGGCCGAGTATCTGGTGGACCAGCGCGGCAACGTGGTGGCCCATCATTTCGGCGAGGGCAACTACGCCGAGATGGAAAACGCCATCCGCACGCTGCTCGGCCTGCCGCGTCTGGCCGCCAGCACCGAGAACGACAAGGACGCCCCGGATTTCAGCCAGCTGGGCTCCCCGGAGATGTATTTCGGCAGCGAGCGCAGCAAGAACAACGCCAGCGCCGGCGGCGACAGCACCGGCACGCGCGACTTCACCGCCCCGTCCCGCCTGGAGCTCAACCAGTTCGCCCTGGTCGGCAAGTGGGAAATCGGCCGCCAGAATGCCTCCCTGGTCGGCCCGACAGGCGAGATCCGCCTGCATTTCAAGGCGAAGAAGGTTCACATGGTCGCCAGCGCCAACGACCCGGTCACCCTTCAGATCGCCGTCGACGGCAAGCCCATGGCCCCGGTGACCGTGCAGAAGAGCCAGCTCTACACGTTGTTCGACGGTGACGGCTACAAGGACCACGTGCTGACCATCAAGATCGACAAGGCCAATTTCCACGCCTTCACCTTCACCTTCGGCTGAGCCAGACGCCGAGCGGCACCCGCCAACCCCTCGCCCTGGGGGGGCGTCTCGCCGCCCCCCCAGGGCGAGGGCGTAGGAGCGCACGATGTGCGCGAAAAGCCAATAGCGCGAAGACGCCGCAATTCACCACCCTCCCCGCGCGCGTAGGAGCGCACGATGTGCGCGAAAAGCCAACAGCGCGAAGACGCCGCACCGCTGCTAGTTGAGACGATTCGACGCCACCGAACCTTTCAACCCTTCGGATGATGAAACCGGGAAGGCAACAACCGTCGCGCACATCGTGCGCTCTTACGCGGGGGACGTGCGGTGCCGCGTCATCGCGCTGTTGGCTTTTCGCGCACAGCGTGCGCTCCTACATCTCTTTCATCTTTGGGGGAGGCGGTGGGTTGCGCGAGTGTTTCTTAAGATATATCGTACGATCACTACGTACGATATATCTGGAGTACTCCCATGCACTTTTTCCATCACGCCAAACACCACTTCCACGACACGATGGCCGCCATGGCCATGGGCCGCGGGGGTCCGGGCGGTCGCTTCGGCGGCGGCCCGTTCGGTTTCGACGATCGCGGTGACGGCATGCGCGGTGGCCGCGGCGGCGGTCGCTTCGGCGGGCGCATGTTCGGCCACGGTGACCTGCGCCTCCTGCTGCTGGCCCTGATCGAGGAACAGCCGCGCCATGGCTACGAGCTGATCCGCACCATCGAGGAGATGTTCGAAGGCCAGTACAGCCCCAGCCCGGGCGCCATCTACCCGACCCTGACCATGCTCGAGGAACTGGGCTATGCGCGGGTCGAGGCGGAAACCGGCGGCAAGAAGCTCTATGCCATCACCGAAACCGGTAGCGCCTTCCTTCGCGACAACCGCGACACGCTGGAAGCCCTGACCGAGCGCCTTCAGGTGATGTCCCGGCACATGCGCCGGATGAGCGTACCCAACGAGGTGCGCGAGGCCATGCACACGCTGAAGCACCAGCTCGTCAACCATCACAAGGGCTGGGACGACGCCGAGCTCAAGCGGGTCGCTCAGCTGATCGAGGCCACGGCCCGGGCCATCGCGGAGCGCAACGCATGAACGGAACCGTCGCGCGCCACGCCATCACCCGTGTCCGCCATACGCTCAAGGCACGCCGCCTGACGGTCTCACGCGTGCAGAACCTCTCCCCGCGCATGGTCCGGGTCACCCTCACCGGCGACGACCTGGAGGGCTTCGTCACCGCCTCGCCCGACGACCACGTGAAATTGTTCTTCCCCGTGGAAGGCGGCGTGATCAACGCGCCGACGATGACGCCGGAAGGTCCCGTCTACCCGGAGGGCGTCACCCCCTCGCCCGCCCGCGATTACACGCCACGGCGCTACGACGCGGCCCGTAACGAGCTGGACATCGATTTCGTCCTGCATGGCGAGGGTCCGGCGTCCACCTGGGCCGAGCAGGTGCGGGTCGGCGACACGATCGGCCTGGGCGGGCCACGCGGTTCCATGATCGTCCCCGACGACTTCGACCACTACGTGCTGGTCGGCGACGAAACGGCACTGCCGGCCATCGGCCGCTGGCTCGAAGAGATGCCGGCCACCACGCCGGTCACGGTGCTGGTGGAAGTGGCGGCCGGCGAGGAACGCCAGGTACTGGCCCGCAACGTGCACTGGTTCATCCGTGGCGCGTCCACGCCGTCGCTCGACGAGATGCTGGCCGTGTTGCCTATCCCCGCCGGCGATACCTTCTGGTGGGTGGCGGTCGAATCCGCTCGGGCGCGCAAGCTCCGCACCCTGCTGGTGGAGACGCGCGGCATCGACAAGGACTGGGTCAAGGCGACCGGCTACTGGCAGGCCGAGTGAGGCCGCACCGGCGCGACGCCATCGTGCTCGGGGGCCACGCCGGGCCCCCGAACCTTAATCGCACCCTGTCATGAACACATAACCTTGTCGGCCTTCACGTTAACTCTGTCGCTGTTATGGGAGTGGAGGCTGAACGATGCGGCGTGGAAGGAAAATACTGGCGTGGGTGCTCGGGATCGTCATCCTGCTCATCGTGGCGATCATCCTGTTCATCGCGTTCTTCGACTGGAACCGGCTGAAGCCGACCATCAACGCCAAGGTGTCCGAGGCCATCGGCCGCCCCTTCGCCATCAACGGCGACCTCTCCGCGCACTGGTCGCGTGAGCCCGGCGAAAGCGGGTTGACCAGCCTCGTCCCGTGGCCCCACTTCGAAGCGCGTGACATCACCGTGGCCAATCCGGACTGGGCGAAGACGAAGCAGTTCGCCACGCTGGACTCCCTGCAATTCCGCCTGTCGCCCTTCCCGCTCATCTCCCACCGCATCGTGGTGCCGGAGATCCGCCTGGGCCAGCCGAAGATCGACCTTCAGCGCGTGAAGAACGGCGACGACACCTGGACGTTCAAGCTACCCGAGAGCTCCGGCCCGTCGGAATGGCAGCTGGAACTCAACGCCATCGTGTTCGACAAGGGCCACATCGACTTCAACGATGCGCAGACCCAGATCGTCATGGGCATCGACGTGACCCCCTTGGCCAAGGGCATCCCGTTCGACCAGATCATGGCGCAGCAGGAGACCGACTCGCGCACGCAGGCGAAGAAGACCACCGGTGCCAGCGCGAAGACGATGGCCAAGAGCGATGCGGACGAAAAGGACCGCAACGACGAGACCAAGAAGAAGCAGGTCTACCTGTTCGCCTGGGATGCCAAGGGCACCTACAAGAAGGCCACGGTGACCGCCACGGCGAAGACCGGTGGCGTGCTGGCCCTGCGCGACGCGACCCGGCCCTTCCCCGTGGCCGCCGATGCCCGCTTCGGCGACACGCATATCGCCTTCGTCGGCACGCTGACCGACCCGGTCAACATGGGCGCGCTGGATATCCGCCTGTGGTTGTCGGGCACGAGCATGTCGCACCTGTACGACCTGACCGGCGTCACCCTGCCGGACACCCCGCCTTACGCCACCGAAGGCCACCTCACGGCGAACCTGAAAAAGGGTGCCAGTGTTTTCACCTACGACCATTTCACCGGCCGTGTCGGCGGCAGCGACCTCGGCGGCAGCCTCACCTTCAACACCGGCGGCGCCCGCCCCAGCCTCACCGGCGCGCTGAAGTCCAACCAGCTGCTCTTCAGCGACCTGGCACCGCTGATCGGCGGCGGCTCCAACAAGGAAAAGACCGAGCGTGGCGATGCGGTCAGGCAGCCCGACGACAAGGTGTTGCCGGTGGAACCGTTCAAGACGGACCGCTGGAACGCGATGGACGCCGATGTCGAATTCACCGGGGTGAAGATCGTCCACGGCGAGCGCCTGCCGATCGACAACCTGTACACGCACCTGGTCCTGAAGAATGCCGTGCTGACCCTCGACCCGCTGAAGTTCGGCGTGGCCGGCGGCACTGTGGGCAGCAACATCAAGCTGGACGGTTCGAAGACACCGATGACCGGCGGCTTCAATCTCGGCGCCCGTCACATGAAGCTGAAGGAGCTGTTCCCGAGCTTCGAGCCGATGAAGACCAGCTTCGGTGAACTCAACGGCGATGCCTCGCTCACGGCCACCGGCAATTCCCCGGCCGCCCTGCTGGGCAGCTCCAACGGCGAGGTGAAGCTGCTGATCAACGATGGCGCCATCAGCAGTTCGCTGCTGGAGTTGGCGGGCCTCAACGTGGGCAGCTATGCCGTCAACAAGCTGTTCGGCGACGAGGTGGTCAAGATCAACTGCATGGCCGCGGACCTGGTGACCACGCACGGTGACATGGAGTCGAAGCTGTTCGCGTTCGATACGGAAAAGGCGCTGATCAACGTTACCGGCGACATCGACTTCAAGACCGAGAAGCTCAACCTCGACATCGTGCCGCATACCAAGGGCTTCCGCCTGTTCTCGCTGCGCTCGCCGCTGTACGTGCACGGCACGATGAAGAACCCGTCGGTGGGCGTGCATGCCGGCCCGCTGATCCTGCGTGCCGGCGGCGCCGCCGCGCTCGCCGTGTTCGCGGCCCCGGTCGCCGCCCTGGCCGCACTGGCCGTTCCCGAAAGCGGCAAGGCCGATGCCACCCAGTGCAAGCCGCTGCTGGACGACATCCGCAGCACCCCGCCGAAGGCACCCGCCGTCCGCAAATAAGATAAGCCAGGACCCTGCCGACCGCAGGGTCCTGCTGGCGATGTCCCCCAGGCTTCGGGCAAGCTTCCCCCATGACCCCTGCCCGCAAAGCCCATCTACAGATCCACTTCTGTGTCCTGCTCTGGGGCGTCACCGCCATCCTCGGCAAGCTGATCACCCTGGCGGCGCTGCCGCTGGTCTGGTGGCGCATGCTGCTGGTCTCGGTCACGCTGCTGTGTCTTCCGCGCGTGTGGCGGTCGCTGCGTGCCCTGCCCCCTCGACTGTTGCTGTCCTACGCCGGCATCGGCGTGATCGTCTCGCTGCACTGGCTGACCTTTTACGGCGCCATCAAGCTGGCCAACGCCTCCGTTGCCGCCACCTGCATCGCCTTGTGCCCGGCGTTCCTGGCCATCGTCGAGCCCTGGGTTGCCGGTAAGCGCTTCGACGCGCGTGAACTGTTGATCGGCGCGGCCGTGGTGCCCGGTGTGGCCCTGGTGGCCGGCGGCGTGCCGGGCGAGATGCGGATTGGCCTGGCGGTGGGCGTGTTGTCGGCGATCTTTGTGGCGTTTTTCAGCGCACTGAACAAGCGGCTGGTGGACAAGGCGGATGCGCTGACCGTGACCTGTATCGAGCTGGGCAGCGGCACCCTGTTCCTCACCCTGCTGGCGCCGTTCATGGCAGGCCCGCTGTTTCCCGTGCCGGATCTGCATGACGGCGTCCTGATCGTCTTGCTGGCGTACGGGTGCACGCTGCTGCCGTTCGTGTTGGCGCTGACGGCCTTACGGCATCTCACGGCGTTTGCGACCCAGATGGTGACGAACCTGGAGCCGGTGTACGCGATCCTGCTGGCCATTCCGTTGCTGGGGGAGCAGCGGGAGCTGGGCTGGGCCTTCTACGTGGGGGTGGCGATCATCCTGGGCGCGGTGTTTGCTCATCCGTTCCTGCACCGGGGAGAGGTGGCGGGGGCGTCAGATCTGGTGGTGCCTTGAGGGGGCTTTGAGCCCTTGCCCTGAGGGGATCGGGATGGCCGACCTCGATCGCCGACATCGTCGGCTCCTACATACACATAGGCAGCGGAGCGGGAATTGGGTGGCGGTCAGGCGCGGCCGCGGGCGCGCATGGTGCGTTGGCGGCGGACGCGTTTGCCGGAGGTGCGGATGGTTTCGCGCTTGCGGGACGGTGAGGCCGCTGCGTTGCCGCGAGTCTTGGGTCGGTTCGTTTTCAGGGCGCTGGACATCTTCGGAGCGATGGACATCTTCGGGGCGCGGGACATCTTCATGGGTACTCCGGAACGGGACCGGGAGGTTCCCATGCTGGGGACCTCCCGGTGAAAAACCCGCTAAGAAGTGATCAGATCAGCTTGATCTGGCGCAGACGTTCCTGAAGATACTCGTGCGCCGTGATCGGCTCGGGGTAACGCTTCGGGTTGTCGGGGGTGACGCAGGACGGCAGCACGTCGAGCACCACGTCCGGATTCGGGTGCAGGAAGAACGGCACCGAATAGCGCGGCTTGCGCGCGTTGGCGTTCTTCGGATTGACCACGCGGTGGGTGGTGGAGGGGTACACGTGGTTGGTCAGGCGCTGCAGCATGTCGCCGATGTTGACGACGATGGCGTCGCCCTCGGTGGTGATCGGCAGCCACTCGCCTTCGCGCGTGAGGACCTCCAGGCCCTCGGCGCTCGCGCCCACCAACAGCGTGATGAAGTTGATGTCCTCGTGCGCGCCGGCGCGCTCGTTGGGCACGTCGTCGGCGACGATCGGCGGGTAGTGGATCGGGCGCAGGATGGCGTTGCCCGAATCGATCTTGTCGTCGAAGAAATGCTCCGGCAGGTCGATGTGCAGGGCCAGGGCGCGCAGCACGCGCGCGCCGAGCTGGTCCAGCGCGTCGTACAGCACGTAGCCCTTTTCCTTGAAATCGGGCACTTCCGCCGGCCAGATATTGGGCGGCATGACGTCGGCGAAGACGGAATCGCGGGGGATCTCGCGCCCGATGTGCCAGAACTCCTTGAGGTCGGCGAACTGGCTGTCCTTGGCGGTTTCCACCTTGAACGGGGTGTAGCCGCGCGCGCCACCGCCGCCGGGGATGTGGTACTGGCGCTTGACGTCGTCGGGCAGCGCGAAGAAGCGGACGAATGCGTCGTACGCCCCGTCGATCGCTTCCTTGGGGATGCCGTGGCCGCTGATGCCGCAGAAGCCGTATTCACGGTACGCCGCGCCCAGCTCGGCGACGAACGCCTCGCGGTCGGTGTCGTAGCGGCGGATATCGAGGGTGGGGACCTTCTTCATACGGCTTCCGGGTGGTTCAGGCGGCTGCCTGGGCCGCCGATTTTACGGCCTCGGCCAGTCGCGCCGCCAGCCGTTCCACTTCCGCCGCATCGGCGGCCTCGATGGTGACGCGCACCAGCGGCTCGGTACCCGAGGCACGCAGCACCACGCGCCCGCGGCCTTCCAGCACGCCTTCCACCTCGGCCAGCGCCTGCCGCACCGTCTCGCTGCCCAGGGCCTCCTTGGCGCCCGGCATGCGTACGTTGACCATCGTCTGCGGCAACTTGACCAGGCCGGCACGGGCCTCGGCGAAGGTCTCGCCGGCCTCGACCAGGCACTCCAGCAGGGCCAGCGCGGCCACGATGCCGTCGCCGGTGGTGAAGCGGTCCAGGCACAGCACGTGGCCGGAGGTCTCGCCGCCCAGGATGCCGCCGTGCTCCTTGAGTTGGCGCAACACATAACGATCGCCCACGTTGGCGCGCAGGAACGGGATGTCCATGGCGCGGAACGCGCGTTGCAGGCCGTAGTTGCTCATGGACGTGCCGACCACGGGTCCGGGCAGCGCGCCCTTGCGCTGCCAGTGGCGCGCGATGACGTAGAGCATGTCGTCGCCGTCGGTCACGGTGCCGTCGGCATCCACGATGCGCACGCGATCGCCGTCGCCGTCGAAGGCGATGCCGAGGTCCGCGCCGCGCTCGATCACCGCCTGGGCCAGCGCCGCCGGCGCGGTGGAGCCCACGCCGCGGTTGATGTTCAGGCCGTCCGGCTCCGCGCCGATGGTGGACACCTCGGCGCCCAGCTCGCGGAACACCTTGGGCGCCGCGTGGTAGGTGGCGCCGTGGGCGCAGTCCAGCACGATGCGCAACCCGCGCAGCGAGAACTCGTCGGCCACGGTGGCCTTGCAGAATTCCGCGTACTTGGTCACCGCGTCGTCCACGCGGCTGGCCTTGCCCAGGGCCTCGGAGGGCACGGTGGCGAAGTCGGCTTCCAGCTCGGCCTCGATCTCGGCTTCCAGCTCGTCGTCCAGTTTCTCGCCCTGGGCGGAAAAGAACTTGATCCCGTTGTCCTGGTGCGGGTTGTGCGAGGCGCTGATGACGATGCCGGCGTCGGCACGCAGCGAGCGCGTCAGGTAGGCCACGCCGGGCGTGGGCATGGGCCCGAGCAGGCGCACGTCGGCGCCCGAGGCGACCAGGCCGGCTTCCAGCGCGGCTTCGAACATGTAGCCGGACACGCGGGTGTCCTTGCCGATCACCACCATCACCTTGCGGTTGGGGTCGCGCCGGTCCGCGGCGGCGCCAGGCACGCGGCGCTCGGTGCCACGGCGGCGCGCCAGCACGGCGCCGGCGGCACGACCCAGGCGCAGGATGAAATCCGCACTGATCGGGTAGGTGCCCACACGGCCGCGGATGCCGTCGGTGCCGAAGTATTTGCGTTCGCTCATGGGTGGCACTTCCTTTCGTGGACCGAAAGGATACTCCTCGGCGCGGCCACGGTCGGCCCGGCCGGACGGACTAGGCCTTAGTCGTCATCCGGCCAGCGCGGCATGGACGGCGCCGCGGGCAGGGGGGCGCTGTCGCCGGCGCTCACGACCTGCCAGACGGCCAGGGCGTCCACCGTGGCCGCCACGTCGTGGACGCGGACCAGCAGCGCGCCACGCTGCACCGCGACCAGGGCCGCCGCCACCGAGCCGGAGACACGCTCGCGCGGGTCGTCCCGGCCGGTCAGGTGGCCGATCATGGATTTGCGCGACACCCCGACATAGGCCCCCGCGCCCAGTTCGGCGAAACGGGCGGTGGCCCGCAGCAGGGCGAGGTTGTGTTCGAGGGTCTTGCCGAAGCCGAAGCCCGGGTCGACCAGTACGCGGCGGCGATCGATACCGGCCAGCTCGCAGGAGAACAGCCGGTCGGTAAGGAAGCGGTGCACCTCGCCCACCACGTCGTCGTAGTACGGGGCGTCCTGCATGCCCCGCGGCTCGCCCTGCATGTGCACCAGGCACACCGGCACGCCGAGGTCGGCGGCGGTGTCCAGCGCGCCCTCGCGGCGCAGCGCGAACACGTCGTTGATCATGCCCGCGCCGGCGCCCACGGCGGCGCGCATCACCTCAGGCTTGGACGTGTCGACGGACAGCGGCACCGTGGTCGCCGCGGCCAGCCGCTCGATCAACGGCACGACGCGGCGGATTTCCTCGGCCGCGTCGACCTCCGCGGCGCCCGGCCGCGTGGATTCACCGCCGATGTCCAGCATGTCGGCGCCCTCCTCCACCAGCCGCAGCGCATGCGCATAGGCGGCGTCGAGGGTGGCGTGGCTGCCGCCATCGGAGAAGGAATCCGGCGTGGCGTTGACGATGCCGACCACGCGTGCACGGTCCAGGAGCAGCGCGCGCCCGTTGCAGTCCAGCGAGGTGGCGAAGGGGTTCATCCGCCGGCCTGCTGCGGGCCGCCCAGCGGGCCCATGAAGCGGCGGTAATGACGCAGTTCCTCGATGGAATCGCGGATATCGGACAGCGCGGTGTGTGCGGAATCCTTGTTGAAGCCGCGCGCGATCTCCGGCGACCAGCGGCGTGATAGCTCCTTCAGGGTAGATACGTCGAGGTTGCGGTAGTGGAAGAAACGCTCCAGCCGCGGCATCTCGCGATGCAGGAAACGACGGTCCTGGCAGATGGAGTTGCCGCACATGGGCGATTTGCCCGCCGGCACCCACTGGCGAAGAAACTCGATGGTGGCGGTCTCCGCCTCGCCGGGCACCGCGTCCGACTCCACCGCGCGGCCCCACAGGCCCGAGCGCATGTGCTGGTTGCGATTCCACGCGTCCATCTGCTGGAGGCGCGCGTCCGCATGCGAGATGGCGAAGACGGGGCCCTCGGCGAGGACGTTCAGGTCCTTGTCCGTCACGATCGTGGCGATCTCCAGGATGGAATCGTTGTCCGTGTCCAGACCGGTCATTTCCAGGTCGATCCAGATGAGGTTGTCTTCGTGCGCTGGCGTCATGGGAGCTCCTTCGGGTATCGCGCAGTCTAGCGGCAGCGCGCGTGGAAAGGAGGTCGACCCATGCGATGATATTGCGATGGCCGAACCGACCTTCTTCTGGCACGACTACGAAACCTTCGGCATCGATCCGCGCCGGGACCGTCCCAGCCAGTTCGCCGGCATCCGCACCGACGCCAACCTGCAGATCGTCGGCGAGCCACTGATGATCTACTGCCGGCCGCCACGGGATACTCCGCCCCAACCCGGCGCCTGCCTGGTCACCGGCATCGCGCCGCAGCTGGCCGAGCGCGAAGGCCTGCGCGAGGCCGAATTCGCCGCCGCCGTCCACGAGCAGCTGGCCCTGCCGGGCACCTGCACGGTGGGCTACAACTCGCTGCGTTTCGACGACGAATTCACCCGCCACCTTCTTTACCGCAATTTCTACGATCCATATGGCCGCGAGTGGGAAAACGGCAATTCACGCTGGGACCTGATCGACCTGGTGCGCCTGTGCCAGGCGCTGCGCCCGGAGGGCATCGTCTGGCCCACCCGCGACGACGGCACGCCCAGCTTCAAGCTGGAGCACCTGGCCGCCGCCAACGGCCTGAAACAGGACCGCGCGCACGACGCCCTGTCGGACGTGGAGGCGCTGATCGCCCTGGCCCGCCTGATCCGCCAGCGGCAGCCGAAGCTGTGGGACTGGTATTTCGCCCTGCGCCGCAAGCAGCGCGTGTTCGAACTGCTCGACGTGGCGGCGATGACGCCGGTGGTGCACGTGTCCTCGCGCTATCCGGCCAGCCGCCAGTGCCTGACTGTCATCGCTCCTCTGGCCATGCATCCGGCGCGCACGGGCGAGATCATCGTGTACGACCTCGGCGCCGACCCGGCCGACCTGCTGGCACTGGACGACGGCGACATCGCCGACCGCGTGTTCACCTCGCGCGCCGACCTGCCCGAGGGCGTGGAGCGTATCGCCCTGCGCACGATCAAGGCCAACCACGCCCCCGCCCTGGCGCCGCTGTCGGTGCTCAAGGGCGCCGACCACGCGCGGCTGGGCCTGGACATGGAGGCGGTGACGCGCCACCTGGAGGCGCTGCGCCACGCCGACGGCCTGGCCGAGAAGCTGCGGCGTGTCTACGGCCATGCCGCCACGCACGCCCCGGCGGAAGACCCCGAACTGGCTCTCTATGGTGCATTCCTGCCGGATGCGGACCGCCGCCTGCTGGCCGACGTGCGCGCCACGCCGCCGGAGCATCTGGGCACCCGCACGTTCCCGTTCCGCGATCCACGCTACCCGGAGCTGCTGTTCCGCTACCGCGCGCGCAACTGGCCGGAAAGCCTGACCGTCCAGGAACACGCGCGCTGGGAGGCCTTCCGCATCGACCGGCTCACGCGCCACGGCCCGCTGACCACGCTTACGCTCGACGACTACCGCCTCGAACTCGCCACGCTCCGTGCCCAACCCGGTGCCCCGCTGCCGCTGCTCGACCAGCTGGAAGCGTGGGGCCACGAACTGCTCTGAAGACCCATGCCGCCCACCTATTTCACGCCCGCCACGTTCCGTTTCTTCAAGTCGCTGATGCGCAACAACAACCGCGAGTGGTTCCAGGACCACAAACCGGACTACGAGCGCCACGTGCGCGAACCGTTCCTGCGCCTGATCGGCGACCTGGACGCACCGCTGAAGAAGATCAGCCCGAACTACCGTGCCGACACCCGCAAAGTGGGCGGCTCGCTGTATCGCATCCACCGCGACACGCGTTTCGCCAACGACAAGCAGCCGTACAAGGGCTGGCAGGGCTCGCGCTTCTTCCACGAGCGCCGCCACGAGATCCAGGCGCCGGGCTTCTACGTGCACATCCAGCCGGGCGAGTGCTTCGTCGGTGGCGGCATGTGGCACCCGGAGCCGCCGGTGCTGAAAAAGCTACGCGACTTCCTGGCCGACAACCCGGATGCATGGAAGCGCGCCACGCACGGCAAGGCCTTCCAGGAACGCTTCAGCTTCTGGGGCGAAAGCCTGACCCGGCCGCCCCGCGGGTTCGATCCCAACCACGAGTTGATTGCCGACCTGAAGCGGAAGAACTTCGCCGCGGGGCAAAATTTCGACGAGGCCATGGCCTGTTCGCCGGAGCTGCTGCCCTTCATCGTCGACAACTTCAAGCGACTGGCGCCGATGGTCGATTACCTGTGCGCGGCGCAGGAACTGGAATTCTGAGTGTAGGAGCGCACGCATGTGCGCGACATCGTCTCGCGGCAGCATCGGGCCTTGCACGTGAATCCGGCTGCCCGGCCCCAACACATGTCGCGCACATCGTGCGCTCCTACCAGGGTGCCGCGGCTTGAAATGGCCGCGGCCTGAAATGTAGGAGCGCACGCACGTGCGCGACATGTGTTGAGGCCATACCCCCATCCTGGCGCGTGAACCCGGCGAATCCCGTAAATCCCGTAAATCCCGTGGATCGACGCTGAGCCGTATCGCGCACGTGCGTGCGCTCCTACAGTTACCATTTCATGCATGCGCAAACGGAAACGCCAGCACATCGGCGATCGCATCCGTGCCGGCCAGCACCATCAGCAGCCGTTCGATACCCAGCGCCACGCCCGCGCAGGCGGGCATCGCATCCAGCACCGCCAGCAGCGGTTCGTCGAGCGGCACCTCGCGATCGCCGCGTGCGCGCCGCTTTTCGTTGTCGCGCACGAAGCGCGAACGTTGCTCGGCGGCGGCGTTGAGTTCGTGGTAACCGTTGGCGACCTCGTACGGCCCGATATACACCTCGAAGCGCTCCGCTACCGGCGGCTCACCGGGGCGTATGCGCGCCAGGGCGCACTGGCTCGCCGGAAAATCGCGCACCACGGTCACCCGGTCGCGCGGGAATGCGGGCTGCAGGCGGTGGGTCAGTAGCAGGTCGAGCCAGTCGTCGCGCTCCAGGCCGTCGCCGTCGATCACGGTGGTGCCTTGCAACGCGCCCTGCAGCACATCGACCGGGTCCACGAGCGGGTCGATACCCAACGCATCGTGGAACAGGCCCCGGTAGGTCGTTTCCACGATAGCGACGGTCCTGCCGGCCTGCACCAGCACGCGCTGGAGCAGGTCGATCACCTCGCGCGCCAGCCGCGTGTCGTCCCAGCCCACGCGGTACCACTCCAGCATGGTGAACTCGGGATTGTGGCGCCCACCCGCCTCGCCGTCGCGGAACACGCGGCCCAGTTCGTAGATGTCCGGCGCACCGGCAGCCAGCAGACGCTTCAGCGGGAACTCGGGCGAAGTGCGCAGCCAGCGTTCGCGCGCGCCGGCATCCACGTGGCCGCTGAACCGGGTGGTGAAGCTGCGGATGTTCGGATCGGTGTTGCCCGCGGCGGAAAGGATGGGTGTTTCCACCTCCAGCACGCCGCGCTCGGCAAAGAAGGCACGGATGTGCGCATAGGTGTCCGCGCGCAGGCGCAGTGCCGCCAGTTCGCTCACGGAGCCACCCCATGCTTGGCAAGCAACGCGATCAGGTCGGCCTCCGTCGCCACCGGCACGCCCAGTTCCTTTGCCTTGTCCAGTTTGGAACCGGCGGCTTCACCGGCGAAGACGGTGGTGGTCTTCTTCGAGACCGAGCCGGCCACCTTGGCACCGAGACTTTCCAGACGCTCGGTGGCGTCGTCGCGCTTGAGCGTTTCCATGGTGCCGGTGATCACGTAGGTCATGCCTTCGAGCGGCAACGCCGCGGCGGCCTTGGCCGGCAGCGCGGCGGCCAGCGCCTGCATGGCCGCGGCATGCGCACGGATGGCGGTGGCGTTCGCCTTGTCGCCTAGGTACGCCATGAGGTTGGACGCGGCGGCCTGCGGCACGCCGGCCACGATCCACTGGTGCTCACCGGCCTTGATCATGTCGTCGAGGTTGGCGTAGTGCCTGGCCAGGGTGGCCGTGCTCTTCGGGCCCAGTTTGGACACCTTGGCGGCATCCAGCAGCACGTCCAGGCCCAGCCGCTCGCGCAGCTTCGGCGACGGCTCGCCCTCGTCGGTGAAGGTAATGTAGCCGAGCAGCGCGTCGACAACGTCGTTGTTACCGTCCTGGCCGAAGAAGGCCTCGATCGACGTCGCGACCTCGTCACCGATATCGGGCAACACGCGCAGCACCGGCGCGGGAGCCTTGCGGACGTGTTCGATCGAGCCGAGCCAGGACGCCAGTGTCTTGGCCGTGCTTTCGCCGATATGCATGATGCCCAGGCCGAACAGGAACCTGGGCAGCGTGGTGGTCCTGCTCTTCTCAATGGCCGCAACGAGGTTGTCGGCCCACTTCGTCGCCACCTTGCCCTGCTTCACCGTCTCCGGCGTCGATCCGTCGCGCTCGTCGGCGAGGGTCTTCATCCGGATGAAGTCATCGATGGTCAGCGCGTACAGGTCGGCCGGCGTCTTCACCATGTCGAACTCGACCAGGGCGTCGACGAAGCGATCGCCCAGGCCGTCGATATCCATCGCGCGACGCGAGGCGAAGTGGATCAGCGCCTCCTTGCGCTGCGCGGCACAGACCAGCCCGCCCGAACAGCGGAACGCCGCCGCGCCCTCTTCCCGCAGCAACTCGGAACCGCACACCGGGCAGGTGGCCGGCATTCGCCACGCCACCGTGTTCGCCGGCCGGCGCTCTTCGACCACGCGGGCCACCTCGGGAATCACGTCGCCCGCGCGGCGAACGATCACGGTGTCGCCGATGCGCACGTCCAGGCGTGCCACCTGGTCGGCGTTGTGCAGCGTGGCGTTGGTCACGGTGACGCCGCCGACCTGTACGGGCGTGAGACGCGCCACCGGAGTGGCCGCACCGGTACGGCCGATCTGGATCTCGATCGCCTCCACGGTGGTCATCTGTTCCTGCGCGGGATACTTGTGCGCGATGGCCCAGCGCGGTGCACGCGAGACGAAGCCCATCTCGCGCTGGCCTTCGTAGTCGTCCAGCTTGTAGACCACGCCGTCGATGTCGTACGGCAGGCGGTCGCGCTTGTCGCCGATGGTGCGGAAATAGGCGATCAGCCCGTCGAAGCCTTTTGCCGTGGACACTTCCGGCGACACGGGAAAACCCCATTCGCGCAGTTTCGCCAGCGTGGCCGAATGCGTATCGGGCAGCTCGCCGCCATCGACACGGCCAATGGCATAGGCGAAGAACGCGAGCGGGCGCCGGGCGGTCACCGCCGGATCGAGCTGGCGCAGCGAGCCCGCCGCGCCGTTGCGCGGGTTGGCCAGCGGCTTCTCGCCCGCTTCGCGCGCCCGCGCGTTGAAGGCCTCGAAACCGGCACGCGGCATGATCACCTCGCCACGCACTTCCAGCAGGCGCGGCCAGCCTTCGCCACGCAGGCGCAGCGGAATGGCCTTGACCGTGCGCAGGTTGGCCGTTACATCCTCACCCACCGCGCCGTCGCCGCGCGTGGCGCCCTGCACGAATACGCCTTCTTCGTAACGCAGGCTGATGGCCAGGCCATCCAGCTTGGGCTCCACCGAGAACACGGGCTGGCGACGCCCCAGGGTCTGTTCGATGCGGCGCTCGAAATCGGCCACCTCGCGGTAACGCGTGCGATCGTCGTCCCCGTCCTGCTCGAACGCGTTGCCCAGCGACAGCATGGGCAGCGCATGAGCCACCTCCGCGAAGCCACCCTGCGCACGGGCACCGACGCGACGGGTGGGCGAGTCGAGCGCGGCCAGGTCCGTGTACTCGGCTTCCAGCGCTTCCAGCTCGCGCATCATGCGGTCGTACTCGGCGTCCGACAGGTCGGGCTCGTCGAGCACGTGGTAGCGATAGTTCGCATCCTCGATGCGGCGGCGCAGTTCAGCGGCACGCGCAGCTTCGGTCTCGGGGGCGGTGGGTTGCGGCATGTGCAGGGTCCGTGAGGGCGGGTGCGGGGCAGACACGACCCTGAACTGTCGGCTGAAGCTGCCGCAAATGCAAGAAGGCCATCGGCTATAATCGTGCAAACCATGCCCCCTTACGACGTCATAGACAGTACCGCGTCCACCGACGTCCACGCCCTGCCCACCGACCGACCGGCCCTCGCCCCGGCGGAGCCCTCCAGCAAGGCCCGCTATCGCGGCCTGATCTGGCTCGTGTCGGCCGCATTCTTCATGCAGGCGCTGGACGCGACGATCGTCAACACCGCCGTGCCCGCCATCTCGCAGGCGCTCGAGGTGACCCCGCTGAGCATGCGCACGGCGCTCACCAGCTACGTGCTCACCCTCGCGATCTTCATCCCGATGAGCCCCTGGCTGTGCGATCGCTTCGGCACGCGGCGGGTCTTCGGCGGCGCCATCCTGGTGTTCGCCATCGGTTCGCTGCTGTGCGGCGTGGCACAGAGCCTGCCGCAGCTGGTGGCCGCGCGCATCGTCCAGGGGCTGGGCGGCGCTGCGCTGATGCCGGTGGGACGCTACGTGCTGGTACGCAGCATCGACCGCCGCCAGTTCGTCAGCGCCATGACCACCGTGGCCACGTTCGGCCTGCTCGGTTCCGTCGTCGGCCCGCTGATCGGCGGCGCGCTGGTGGAGTTCACCAGCTGGCGCCTGATCTTCCTGATCAACGTGCCGGTGGGTATCGTCGGGCTGCTGCTGAACCGGCGAGAGATGCCCGAATACCGGCTCGAGCAGGCCCATCGCTTCGACACCACCGGTTTCATCCTGTTCGCCGGTGCGTCCGCGCTGCTGTTGATGGCGGCGGAGACGGCCGGCAGCCGCGGACACTGGCCCGAGGTGGCCGGCTACGCGGCGGCGGCGGTGGCCAGCGCCGTGCTTTACGTGCGGCACAGCCGGCGCACCGCGTTCCCGGTCAGCGACCTGTCGTTGCTGAGGGTGCGCAGCGTGTGGGTCTCGCTGGCCGGCAACCTGTTCACCCGGCTGGGCGTGTCGGGCATGTACCTGCTGCTGGTGCTGTTCCTGCAGATCGGTTGCGGCTGGTCGCCACTGGTGGCCGGCATGATGATGGTGCCGCAGGCCATCGGCTCGATCACGGTCAAGCCGTTCATCAACCGGCTGCTGACCCGGTTCGGTTACCGGCGCCTGCTGCTGGGCAACACGTTTGCCGTGTCGGCGGTGCTGTGTTCGTTCGCCCTGCTCTCGGCGGATACGCCGCCCTGGATCACCGTCATCTTCGTGTATGTCTACGGCGCGGTGATGTCGCTGCAGTACACGTCGATGAACACCTTGGCCTACGTGGACCTGGACGTCCGCGATGCATCGCAGGCCTCGTCGATGGCCTCGACCGCGCAATACCTGTCGATGAGCTTCGGTATCGCCCTGGCGTCGTTGCTCATGGCGGCGTTCCTCGGTTCGCACAACGCGCAGGGCTATGTCTGGGCCTTCCGTTGGACCGTGATCGTCCTGGGCCTGATCACGCTGGCGGCCAGCTGGATCTTCAGTCGCCTGCACGATCCGCGGACAGCGTCCGACCGCCCCGCGACGCCTGGTACGCCGTGAGTGCGTCCTCGCGGGTGGCCTTGAGGTCCACCAGCGGGCTGGGGTAACCCGAGGCCTTGAGGAACGCCTGGTCTTCCCATGGCGCGTGCACCAGCCGGCCTGGCGCGTCGCGCAGCTCGGGCACCCAGCGCCGGATGTACGCGCCGTCCTTGTCGAACCGCTCGGACTGGGTCACGGGATTGAAGATACGGAAGTACGGCGCCGCGTCCGCTCCGCTGCCGGCCACCCACTGCCAGCCCAGCGAGTTGTTGGCCAGATCCGCGTCGACCAGCGTGTCCCAGAACCACTTCGAACCCAGCACCCAGTGTTGGCGCATGTTCTTGGTCAGCAGGCTGGCCACCAGCATGCGCACGCGGTTGTGCATCCAGCCCGTGGCCCACAGCTCGCGCATGCCCGCATCCACGATGGGAATGCCGGTCATGCCTCGCTTCCAGCGGCGCAACGCATGGGCGTCGCGCGGGGCCCAGCGGAAGGTGTCGAACTTCGGGTTGAAGTTTTCCCTGGGCGTTTTCGGAAAATGGAACAGCAGGTGGTGGGCGAATTCCCGCCAGCCCAGCTGGCGCAGGTAGGGCTCGATGTCCGGCGCCTTCTTGTGTCGTGCCGCGTGGGCGCGCAGGCCCGCGGCGATCTGCAGCGGCGATATCTCGCCCCAGTGCAGGTGCGGCGACAGGCGCGAGGTGCCGTGGCGCGCCGGCAGGTCGCGCCCCTCGACGTAGTGCCCGACGGCATCGTCGGCGAAGAGCTGGAGCATGTCCTGCGCGCCCTGCTCGCCGGGCGTCCATGCGTCGAAGCCCCTGGCCCAGTCGCGCGTGGGCAGCAAGCCCAGGTCGTCCAGTGCAACGGACCCCGGCAGCGCGCCCAGGTGCATCGACGCGGGCGCCTCCACGGCAGCCACGGCATCGATGCGCGTGCGCAGGTTGCGCCAGAAGGGGGTGAACACCCGATAGGGTTCGTCCTGCTTCGTCGCGACCTCCCAGGGTTCGCACCACAGCGAGGCGTTGAACGAGGCGACGTCGATGCCGTCGGCTTCGAGGGCCTTGCGCACGGCCTTGTCACGCCGGATCACCCGCGGTTCGTACAGCCGGTTGAAGTAGACGGCCGTCGCGCCGGTGGACTCGATCGCCGCACGCAGCGCATCGAGGCTCGGCCCGTGGCCGATCTGCAGGGCGCCCCGGTGCTTGCCCAGCGAGGCATCCAGCGCCGCCAGCGAATGGTGCAGCCACCAGCGCCCGGCCGCACCCGGCGCCCATTCGCCCTCCTCGTCCGGCGCGTGGATGTAGAGCGGCACGACCCGGTCGTGCGCCGCGAGTGCCTGCACCAGGGCGGGATTGTCGGCAAGCCGCAGGTCGCGGCGGAACCACATGAGGGCGATAGTCATCGACCTAGTATCCAAGGTTTGCGTGAAGCGCGGATCGCGCTCGCCATCCATTCAGCAGCAATGCTTAGACTGGAGCCACTACGGCCCCTGTTTCCGCCGTCGATTGAGGAGTGACTCCATGCATATCAAGACGATCCTAGGCCTTCCCCTGGCCGCCCTTCTCGCCACGGCGGTAGTCGCTCCCGCGTCGGCCGCCACGCTGACCCGCAGCGACGGCATCTATGTCCGCTGCGACCAGTGCGGCGTGGTGCAGAGCATCGAGCACAACGTCGTCCAGGGCCGTGACCACGGCACCGCGGGTGCCGTCATCGGCGCCATCGCCGGCGGCGTGCTCGGCAACCAGGTCGGTCGCGGCAACGGCCGCAAGCTGGCCACGGTCGGCGGCGCTGTCGGCGGCGGCTTCGCCGGCAACGCCATCGGCAAGGGCGGCGGCAGCGAGAGCTACACCCTCCGCCTGAAGATGGGCGCCGGCGGCTACAGCAACGTGCAGGTCAAGGACGCCAGCGCCATCCGCCAGGGCGACATCGTGGTCGTCGACGAAAACGGCAACGTCTCCCGCGTCCAGTAGGAGCGCACGATGTGCGCGATCCAGGATCGCGCATAAGTGGTGTAGGAGCGCACGATGTGCGCGACCCCGGTCTACGCCACGCCAGCCTCAAGGCGACAACACCACGCTAGCACCGAAAACCCCAGAGCCGGATCCCATCCGCTCTGGGGTTTTTTCATATCAAGACCGACCCGCCACCCTCGCCGCCACCGCATCGTAAAACGACGCCGGCAACACCGCCCTCACCGGCACGCGCCACCAGTTGTCACGCGCGAAATCCCGGCACTTCACCGCGTCCTTGTCGGTCATCAGCACCGGACACCCATCGGCGAAGGTGAAGTCGTCACGGGTGAACGCGTGGTGGTCGGCGAACGGATGTCCATCCACCGTGATCCCCTGCGCTGCCAGGCTGGCGAAGAAGCGCGCCGGGTGACCGATGCCGGCGACCGCGTGCGCGGGTCGCCCGGCGAATTCCGCCAGCGGCACGCTACGCGACGGGTCGACCATGTTGACGGCGATGCCACCTTGCAGGCTCATCGCGATCTCGCCGGGCTGCGCGGCATGGCCGTTGACCACGATGAAATCCACCCGCGCCAACCGGCTGGCGGGCTCACGCAGCGGGCCCGCGGGCAAAAGGTGGCCGTTACCCAGGCGGCGCTCACCGTCGATGACGCAGATCTCCACGTCACGGCCCAGCCTATGGTGCTGCAAGCCGTCGTCGGCGAGGATCAGGTTGCACCCCGCGTCGATCAGCAGCTGCGCGGCTTCGGGGCGCTCGCGGCCGATGGCGACGGGAAAGCCGCTCTGACGGATCAGCGCAGGCTCGTCGCCGACCTTCGCCGGCGCATCCTCCGGGCCGAGCAGCCATGGGCCGCGTTCACTGCCACCGTACCCGCGGCTGACGATGCCCGGGTGGAAACCGCGCTCGCGCATGGCGTGGGCCAGCGCAACGATCAGCGGTGTCTTGCCGGTGCCACCGAGGGTGATGTTGCCGACCACCACCACGGGCACCGACAGCCTGATCACGGCCGAGGGATCACGGCGAAAGCGCCGCGCGCGCTGGCGCACCACGGCGCGGTACAGCGCCTCCAGCGGACGTGTCCACAGCGGGGGTGACCCACCGCCGTACCACCGTCGCTGCAGGGAATCGCCAAGGGCCACGGTCAGCCCTCGGACGGCTGCTCGTGGAACTGCATCCGGTGCAGCGCGGCGTACTGGCCCTGCTTGTCCAGCAGCTGCCGGTGCGTGCCCAGTTCGATGATGCGGCCCTGTTCCATCACGGCGATCTGATCGGCGTGCTCGATGGTGGACAGGCGGTGCGCGATCACCAGCGTGGTGCGATCGCGCATGAGACGGGTCAAGGCGTCCTGGATCAGGCGCTCGGATTCGGTATCCAGCGCGCTGGTGGCTTCGTCCAGCACGAGGATCGGTGCGTTCTTCAGGATGGCGCGCGCGATGGCGATGCGCTGGCGCTGGCCGCCGGACAGCGAGTTGCCACCCTGCCCGATCTGCGTGTGCAGCCCCTCGGGCAGCCGCTCGATGAACTCCATCGCGTTGGCCGCGCGGGCTGCCGCCACGATGTCGTCCTCGGAGGCGCCGGCCATTTCGCCATAGGCGATGTTGGCGGCCACCGTGTCGTCGAACAGCACGACGTGCTGGCCGACCCAGGCGATCTGCCGGCGCAGCGAGGCCAGGGTGTACTGCGCGTAGTCGCGGCCGTCGAGCAGGATGTGCCCCTCGGTCGGCTCATAGAAGCGCGGCAACAGGCTGACCAGGCTGGACTTGCCACTGCCCGAGCGCCCCACCAGCGCCGTGACGGTGCCCGGCGCGCAGACCAGGTCGACGCCACGCAACGCCATATGGTTGTTGCGCTCGTAGACCAGCCGGACGTTCTCGAAGCGGAGATCGCCGCGGGTGCGCACGAGGGGCTCTGTGCCGTTATCGACTTCCGCCGGCTCGTCGATGATGGCGAACAGGTCTTCCGCGGCGCTGACGCCCTTCTGCAGGTTGGACTGGATGCCGGCCAGGCGCTTGAGCGACGGCAGCATGCCGCCCATGGCCGTGAGCACCGCCGTGAACACGCCGGGGGTGATGGTCTCGATGACGCCGGGGCGCGTGCCCAGGAACACCAGCGTGGCTAGCGCCATGGCGCCGACGGTCTGGATCGTGGCGCTGGACGCCGCACTGGTGGCCGACACCTTGAGGTTGAGCCGGCGCTGGCGATCGGCGATGGACGCAAAGCGGTCGCCTTCGCGCGCCTGCCCGCCGTAGATGCGCACCTCGCGATTGGCCGCGACGGCTTCTTCCACGGCGCTGGTCACCGTGCCCATGTTGCCCTGGATGCGCTTGCTGATCTTGCGGTAGCGGCGGCTGATCACGGTGACGATCACCACGACGCACGGCACCAGCACCAGCAGCGCCATGGCCAGGTAGGCGCTCTGGTAGAGCATGACCGACAGCAGGCCGACTACGGTCAGGCCCTCGGTCACCGCCACCTTGAGCGAATCCGACGACGCCGCTGCCACCTGCTCGCTGGTGTAGGTGATGCGCGAGATCTGCTGGCCCGACGGCTCCTTGGCGAAGAACGTGGACGGCAGGCGCAGGTACGCCGCGAACACGTCGATGCGGATGGCCTGCACCACGTTGCGACCGACATAGGCGATGCCGTAGTCGGTGCAATAAGACGCCACACCGCGCACCGCGAAGATGCCGATGATCCAGATGGGCATCCAGAAGATCGTGTGCGCGTCGCGTGCGATGAACAGGTTGTCGATCAGCGGCTGCAACAGGTTGGTGAACAACGACAGGCAGGCCGGATCGATGATCATGCCGACGATGGCGACGATACCCGCCGCGCGATAGCGCCGGGTGTAGCCGAGCAGGCGCTTGTAGGTCTGCCAGGTCCGGGCATCCCAGACCGACGTGCGGGAGCTGTTCACGGCTTGGCAGTCCCTTCGGAAGGCGTCGTGGCGATGGACAGCCGCGTGAAGCCGACCTGGCCCAGCGCATCCATGGCGCGCACGACGTTCTGGTGGGGCGTCATCGCATCGGCACGGATCACCACCAGGCGGTTGCGGTCGTCGCCGGCGGCGCGCTGGATGGCCGTCTTCAGGGGCTCGATGCCCTCGCCCATCACTTCGTCGCTGCCCACGGCGTAATGGCCGTCACGGTCGATGACCACGTTGAGTGCGTTGTCCGTGCCCTCGCGCGCCTCGCCATCCGCCTTGGGCAGGTCGACCTTGAGCCGGGAGTGCTGGACGAAAGTGGTACTGAGCACGAAGAACATCAGCAGGGTGAGCAGGACGTCGATCAGCGAGATTACGTTGATCTCGAAGTCGTCCTCGCGACGGGAGCCGATGCGCATGGATCAACCCGCCTGCGGTGCGACGGCATCCGCCGCCGCAGGACGACGGCGCGCGGCCGGACGCGCGGCGGAAAGATCGTCGAGCAGCGCGGTGGCTTCCTTTTCCATCTGCACCACGTAGCCGCCCACCTTCGAGCGGAAATAACGATGCAGGACATACGCCGGGATCGAGACGATCAGGCCGAACGCCGTGCAGATCAGGGCTTCGCCGATGCCGCCGGCCATGCGCGTGGGATCGCCGATGCCGCCGGCCATCACGCCCATGAACATGCGGATCAGGCCGATGACCGTGCCCAGCAGGCCCAGCAGCGGCCCGATGAGGGCGATGGTGCCCAGCGTGTTGAGGTAACGCTCCATGCGATGGACCACATGGCGACCGCTGTCCTCGATCCGCTCCTTGATGATCTCGCGGGGGCGATCGCGCACGGCCAGCGCGCCGGCGAACAGTTCACCCAGGGGCGAGCCCTTCTCCAGCGCCGCGAGGTGGCCGGCATCCAGCTGGGCGGAACGCGCCCACTGGCGCACTTCGTCGCCCAGTCCTGGCGGCAGTACCGCCGCGCGGCGCAGTGCCCAGAAGCGTTCGAACACGATCGCCATGGCGACCAGCGAGCAGATCAGGATCGGCAGCAATGCCCAGCCGCCAGCGAGAAGGATCTCGAGCACGTGAACCCCGGAGGTACGTTTGAGTCAGGGCGA
Organism: Luteibacter sp. ME-Dv--P-043b; assembly: GCF_030209605.1. Classification (NCBI taxonomy): domain Bacteria; kingdom Pseudomonadati; phylum Pseudomonadota; class Gammaproteobacteria; order Lysobacterales; family Rhodanobacteraceae; genus Luteibacter; species Luteibacter sp. ME-Dv--P-043b. The sequence continues at coordinate 36,048 of NZ_JARVRT010000026.1, read as the reverse complement.
CATCATAGCAGGGCACGTGGCGGGGGCTGGACGCCCCCGCCCGTCCGCTCACCGATGGCCGAGGAACTCCACCTCGCCCAGGTCGATACCCGCGCCCGGGTTCGCGGCCACCAGCCGCAGGCGGTACCAGGCGTACGCCCCGGGTGTCGCCACGGCGAAGGCCCGCGTCTGCCGACGCCAGGACCAGGCCTGCCCCTGGCGCTGGTCCACGGTGGTGTAGTGCTTGCCGTCGCTGGAACCTTCCAGCACCCAGCCCGAGGCATCCGCCGCCGTGGTGGCCGAGGTCAGGGTGAGCATCCGCACCGTCACCGGCGCATCGAAGTGCCAGCCCAGGCTGGCCCCCTTGCCGTCGAGGTGGGCCGTGGTGTCCGAAGTGTTGTCGAACAGCTTGGCCAGCTCGCCCGCCGTCGCCGAACCGAAGGCCTTGCCGCCCGCCGCGGTCAGGTCGACCAGCGGTGCGGGCTTGCTGCCTTCGGCGCTGATCGATGCCGGCAGCGCGTCGGCGCCCGTGCCCCACGTAGACGGGCTAGAGCCCATGGTGAAGTCCAGGGTGGCGCCACGGGCCAGCAGCTCGTGCGGCAGCGTCACGCTGTTCCAGGGCTGGCCGTTGACCGTAAGCGACTGCACGTAGCGGTTGGTGTCGCTGACGCCCGGCGCGCGGATGTCGATGGCCGCGCCGTTTTCCAGGCGGATGGTCATGTGCGGGAAGTGCGGCGCGCCGATCACGTACTCCGGCGTGCCCATGCGCAGCGGATAGAAACCCGCGGCACCGAACAGCCACCACGCCGACATCTCGCCGTTGTCTTCGTCGCCAGGATAGCCCTGGCCGATCTCGCTGCCCACGTACAGCCGTGACACGGCGTCGCGCAGCTTGTCCTGGGTCTTCCAGGGCTGGGCGGCCTCGTCGTACATCCAGATGATGTGGTGCGAGGGCTGGTTGGAGTGGCCGTACTGGCCCATCCGCACGTCGCGCGCTTCCAGCATCTCGTGGATCACGTCGCCGTAATCGCCCACATCGAACGTACCGGGCGTGGTGAAGAACTGGTCCAGCTTGGCGGCCAGCGCGGCACGGCCGCCATAGAGCGCGGCCAGTCCGGCGCCATCCTGCGGCGCATGGAAGGCCATGTTCCAGGCATTGGTCTCGGTGTAGTCGCCACCCCAGCGCGTCGGGTTGAAGTCCTTGTCGTTCCAGCGCCACTTGCCGGCGGGATCGCGTGCGACGAAGAAGCCCACCGCCGGGTCGAACAGGTTCGCGTAGCCCAGCGCCCGCGAGCGATACCAGGCGGCATCGTCCGCATACGCGGCATAACCGCCGGACGAGGGGGTGTCCTTCGCCAGCGCCGCGGCTAGGTTGCCGATGGCAAAATCGTTGATGTAGCCGTCCATCGACCAGGACAGCCCTTCGTTCACCGTGTCGTCGGTGTAACCGTTGAACAACGAACGCTGGATGCCCTTGCGGCCCGCACCCTTCACGTCACTGACGGTGGACGCGTTGCGGATGGCGGACTGGTAGAACGACGCGACGTCGAAGTTGCGCACGCCCTTCAGCCACGCATCCGCGAACGCCACGTCGGAGCTGGTGCCCACCATCAGATCGGCGTAACCGGGCGACGACCAGCGGGCGATCCAGCCGCCGTCGCGGTACTGCTGCACGAAGCCGTCGATCATCCTGCCCGCCTCGGTCGGCGTCAGCAGCACGTACGCCGGCCAGGCGGTGCGGTAGGTGTCCCAGAAGCCGTTGTTCACGTAGGGCTGGCCGTCCACCACGCGCGCGCCGGTCTGCGTGGCGGTGTTCACGCCCGCCGCAGCGGAGAACGGACTGGCGTAGCGCCAGACGGGCTGGTCCTTCGTACCGGTGTTTTCATAGGCGTGGTTCGGATAGAGGAACAGCCGATAGAGGTTCGAGTAGAGGATGGTCCGCTCGTCCGGCGTCGCGCCTTCCACCTGAATCATGCCCAGGCGCTCATCCCACGCCTTGCGGGCCCGCTCGCGCACGCCGTCGAACGTATCCGTCGTGGCGATTTCCTGCGCGAGGTTGGCCTTGGCCTGGTCGACGGAAATCAGCGAGGTGGCGATACGCATCGTGACCGTACGATCGCCCTTCTTCGCGGTGTCGAAGCCGAACCAGGCGGAGGCGGCATCGCGCTTCTCACCCGTGAGACGACCGCTGTCGGCCACGTCCCGGTCGAACTCGGCATAGAAGAACAGGCGCGTGGCGCCGGTGGACAAGCCGCTGCGGACGTCCGACCAGCCCTGGATGGCACGATGTCCCGGATCGAGCGTGACTTCAGCCTTCTCGTTGAGGTTGTCGAACACCAGCTGCGATCGCTTGCCGGTAAAGGTGAAGCGGAACATCGCGGCATGGTCGGTCGGCGTGATCTCGGTGGTCAGGCCGTTGTCGAAACGCACCCGGTAATAATCGGGGTGGGCCACCTCGGCGTCGTGACCGAACGACAACGCGCGCGTCTCGCGTTTCAACGCCGGTGCGCCCGTGGTCGCCTGCGCCGGCATCACCTGGAAGGTCTGGCGCTCGCCCATCCACGGGCTGGGCTCGTGGGACAGGGCGAAGGCCTCGATCCGCGGCCGGTTGTCGGGCCCGTTGCGCTCCTGGTACTGGTAGAGCCAGTTGGACCCGGCGTTGGTGACGGGCGTCCAGAAATTGAACCCGTGCGGCAGGGCCACCGCGGGGAAGTTATTGCCGCGCGAGAAATTGGCGTTCGCGTTCGAACCGCGGCGCGTGTCCACATAGTCGGTGGGGTGTGTGCTGTTCACCGGCGTGACGGTGCCGATGCGGATGTCGTCCACATAGCCCTCGAAGGCCTTGCCCGGCGGCGCATCGGCGACCAGCTCGATCGCCTTGACGCGACGTCCCCGCGCCACCGCGCCCAGGTCCACGCTGACGTAGTTCCACTGGTCGGGATAGAGCACGCGTCCTTCGCCCTGCCCCTTCGCGGTCGCGCGCACCCGATGCTGGTCGCGTGCCGCCATGGTGGACAGCCGCGAGCCGTCGTCGAACACCAGGTCCACCGCGACATAGTTCGCCGGATTGGCGAGGTCGTCCTTGTTCGACCGCGGAAAGACCAGCCAGGACAGCGTTGTGCCGTCGCCCACGCGGATATCGGTATCGAACAAGCGGGCGGCGTTGGGCGCGCCCGTGGAATTGCCGGCGTAACGCAGGGAATGCGTGCCCGTAAAGCCGACATCGGCCTTGGCGGTGAGTACCGCCTCGGCCGGCGGCCCGCCGACCAGGCTGATGTCCAGGCCACCCGCAGTCCGGGTCACCAGGGCGGGATCGCCGGGCTCGAACGAGGTGTCGAAGCGCTGCGCCGCCGCCGTGGCGCCCGCCGGTCCGGCCACGGCCGTCATCATGCCGACGACCCATGCCGTCCTGCTCCAACCCTGTTTCGTTCGCGTCACGCGCGTTGCCCCTGGAAGTGCGGAATCGCCATTTAAATCGTTCTAAATTTCGAAAGTCAAACTGCGGTGCAACAACCGGGGCTGTGTTCCGGGTCGGCAGGACGCGGGCGAGGCCACGACGAACGCGCATGAACATCCCTTCCGACGAGTGACGGAACGCAGCGACGCGGGGGTCATGCCCGACAGATGGCGGCAAGGTTTCTACCTACGTTGAGACCTCACCCACCAGCGAGGCACCCGACATGCGAAATACGTCAACGATGGCATGCGCACTGGCCATGGCATGCACCGCCGCCATGGCATCGGCGAGCACCCATGCCGTCATCACCAACGCGAGCAGCCGCGAAAACATCACGCATCTCGCCCCGGGCCTATACGGCGGCAGCATGCCGGGCGGAGCCAATGCCGCGCGATTCCTCGATGTCACGGCGATGGTCTTCCAGGCCGATGGCACGACACCCGCACCCGGCGTGTCCGTCACGTTCGAGGCCTTCGATGGCGATGCGAGCGCTGAACGCAGGACCCCACTGGCCACGACCGTCGCCGTAGCCAACTCCCAGGGTGTGGCCCGCACCCGCCTCGATATCGGCGTATGTCGGGGACCGGGCATCGTGGGACCCGTGACGGCCCGTCGCCCATCGAACCGACCGGCATGGTGGTCGATCACCTATGTTCCAGGAGCTATCGTGAGAGCGAGGACATCGCCCGACACTACGGTCCGTGAGGCCAATTTTCAGCATGTGTGTCGTGAGCAGTATCTCGGAGCACGTCCATGACCCTGCCTGCTTCGCTCGATTCGCTGCAGTACGTCGCACCCATCCCCCCCTCACCGCCAACCAGACCTTCGCGTACTCATGATGGCTCAAAGGAATGCCTGGACTCACTCAACACGCGGATCGACTCGAAGCGTACGTTTGAAACCGAGATAGCCAACATAAAAGCTGTGCAGGACCGCTTCGTCGATTTCGTCAATACGCTGCGACCCAGGCTGCAAACCATGCAGATGCTCAGGCCTGATCTGATGGAAAAGCCCTTCGACACGATCTACGACAACGGGCGACTCAAGGTCGTGGACACTGACATGACCCATGAAGAAAAAGCATGGGTAGAGGAGCAGCTGAATATCGACGGGGTGTTAGCTCGGCTGGCAGACGCTTTCAACCGACAAGTTGTCCGGACCTACGATGAAGACAATGGCGCTTGGGACGAGGCCGGCGTTTTCCACGGGCACGTCCCGCTGAACGGCGACGCCTTCAACGAAAGCATCAGTTACCTGGGGCTGGATCGCACGGTCAATGCGTCCGTCAAGTTGATTTCCCTTTGCAACGATGTGCGCGACTACAAGCTGCCTTGCTACATGGACGAGTCGGATCGTGACCGCATGGGCGGGCATCTGGTGCAGAAATACCTGGATGGTGAACTGTCGCGCTATGTGAAACGTCCCGACGGCACCGTTGAGCTGCAAACCGAACGGGGTTCGTTTCAGCACAAGGGTCTCTGGATATGATCGGCACGCCGTGGAAAGGGAAATTGATATGCCTCCCCGCTACCCGCCGTCACCAGCAACCATGCATCCTGATCGATGCGGCGTTCGGCGCGTTCGCTGATGTCGCCGGTCAGGAGGAAGCGTCCCGGTGAAACCGACATCGGCCTTGGCCGTACGCACCGCCTCGGCCAGGGTTTCGGGCGAGCGGGATGCGGGCAAGGCCACGACGAAGGCGACTAAACGCCCTGTCCGACGGGTGACGGAACGAAGCGACGCGAGGGTCGTGCCCGACAGATGGCCGCAAGGTTTCCACCTACGTTGAAACGTCACTTATCAGCGAGGAAACCGACATGCGAAACACATTGACGATGGCATGTGTACTGGGCATAGCATGCACCGCTGCCACCGCCACGGCGCTGGCAAGCACCCATGCCGTCATCACCCGCGCGGGCAGCCGCGAGAACATCACGCATCTCGCCCCGGGCCTGCGCAGTGGCAGCATGCCGGGCGGCGCCAATGCCGCCCGATTCCTCGATGTCACGGCGGCGGCGTTCAAGGCCGATGGCAAGACCCCAGCGCCTGGCGAGCGCATCCGAATCGTTGCCTTCGATCGCGATGGCACGACGAAGAAAGCAGTGGAACTTGCGGCGGTCGATGCCATCACCGATTCCCTCGGCATGGCGACCGTGCGCTTGCCGATCGGCGAGTGTCGAGGGCCTGGTATCGTGGGTCCGCTCAGCGTGCACCGCCGATCCAACAAGCCGGCGTATTGGGATATCACCTATGTTCCCGGGGCAACCGTTACGGCGACAACAGCCGACGACCGCCAGCCGCCCGAAGGGGCAAACTTCCAGCATGTGTGTCGTGAGCGCTTCCGGGGGAACCAGCCATGAACGCATTGAGCGCACTGCCTGCATGGTCGCCACCTTCGTTGCCAAAGGTTAAACCGCCACCGGCCACGACACCGGACACACTATGCGCCAGGGGTTGCGTCAAGCATCCGTTATCCGACGAAGATCGCCAGCGCACCTATGACACCCGATGGCTCAACCAGCAGGCCGTCGAGTATCGCTTCGTCGATTTCGCGAACGCACTGGAGCCGAGGCTTCAGACCATGAAGATGCTGCGGCCGACCATCATGGAGAAGCCTTTCGACACGATCTACGATGACGGCCGGCTCAAAGTCGTCGACACCGAGATGACGATCGACGAGCGGGCCTGGGTCGAGGACCAACTCAACTTCGACGGTAGCCTGCCTCGGCTTGCCGATGCATTCAATCGGCAGGTCGCACGAACCTACGATGAAGACAACGGTTCCTGGGATATCCAGGGAAATTTTCACGGCAGCGAGTCGCTCAATGCCGATGGATTCGAGGTCATCGACCCGGTCAATGCCAGTGGATTCAGACGCATCAACTATGCCGGTCTTGGTAACACGGTCAACGGATCGGTCAAACTGATGTCGCTCTACAAGGAAACCGCGAACGTCAAGCTTCCCCCTTATTGGGATGAAGCCTCGCGATACCGACTCGGCGGCTACCTCGTGCAGAACTACCTTCAGGGCGACGTTTCATACTACGTCAGGCTAGCCGACGGCAGCGTCGAACTGAAGGTCGAACGGGGATCCTACCGGCAAGAGGACTACGTCATCTGAAGCCCGCGATCGCGACGCCGCTACTCCCGCCAGTAGCGGCGTTCGCCCAGTCGCCATTCGCGAACCACCCTCGGCCCGACGCGGAGCGGAAAATCGATACGCACCGCCCCGCTACCCGCCGTCACCAGCATCCGCGCACCCACCGCTTCGAAACGACGCACCACCGTCGGGTGCGGATGCCCGAACCGGTTGCGGTAGCCCGCGGAGGCCACGGCGAGAACGGGCTCGACGGCAGCCAGCCAACCCGCACCCGAAGAGTGACGGCTGCCGTGGTGGGCCACGGTGCTCACCGTGGGCAGCTCGGATAACCATGCATCCTCGTCCACGCGGCGCTCGGCGCGTTCGCTGATGTCGCCGGTCAGGAGGAAGCGGCCGCCTGCGCCTTCGATCGAGAGGACGCACGAGCGGTCGTTGCCAGGGGTCTTTCCCGAACGCTCGCGCGGCACGTCGATGAAGCGGAACACCACGCCGTCCCACGACCACGAGGTCTGCGCCGTGCAGCGCTGTGCCGGGAAGGCAAGGCGGCGTGGCTCACCCGACAGGCGCAGGGCCTGCGGATAACGTGCCGCGATCGACGAGGCACCGCCGGCATGGTCGCGGTCGCCGTGGCTGACGACCAGCATATCCACGGGGCCCAGCCCCAGTGCCGTGATGGACGGCAACACGACGCCCGCGCCGGCGTCGCGGCCGCCCGCATACGCCGGTCCGGTGTCGTACACCAGCGTGTGCGAGCGCGTGCGCACCAGCACCGCCAGGCCCTGCCCCACGTCCAGTACCCAGGCGTGAAAGGCACCGTGCGTCGGGACTGCCTTCGGCGGCATCAGCAGCGGCAGGCAGAGCAGACTTCCATAGCCACGCAGTGGCACGCCGCGCGGCAGGAAAAGCCAGGCCGCACCGAAGGTGGCGAGCACGACGGGAACCAGACCCGCTTCCGCCACGCCCAGTCGCGCGGCCGGCCACGCCGCGACCAGGGCGAGGCCATGCCACAGGGCGTCGAGCAGTCCGCTTGCGGTGGACAGCAGGGGCGCGGCAAGCACGGGCCACGGCAGCAACACGCTACTGGCCAGGCAAAGCGGCACCACCAGGAAGCTCACCAGCGGCGCCGCCACCAGGTTCGCGGCGAAACCGGCCAGCGAGGCACTGCCGAACCACCACAGGGACATCGGCAGGAGAAGGAGACTCATGGCCGCCTGGGCGCGCAGCAGCTCACCGATCCAGCCGCGCCATCCCTCGGCGCGCGGCGCGACGCATGCCATCAGGAAACCGACGCCTGCGAAGGACAGCCAGAAGCCTGCGGAGAGCACCGAAAGCGGCGACGCGACCAGCACGGCGACCAGGGCAAGGGCGAGCATGGTCACGCCGTGGACGCCACGACGCAGACAATGGGCAGCGGCCATGACGGCAATCATCAGCAAGGTGCGCACTGTCGGCAGGCCCATGCCCGCCAGCAGGCCGTAGCCCGTGGCGACAAGCAGGCCGGCGACGGACTGGACCACCGGCCGGGGAAGCCGTAGCGCCAGCCAGGGGAACACTGCGTAGATCAGGCGCACGAGAAGCACGCCGCCACTGGCGGCCACGCCCACGTGGAACCCCGAGATCGCGATGAGGTGGGACACCCCCGTGGCGCGGGCGATGTCCCAGTCGGCGCCATCGAGCCCACGCGTGTCGCCCACGGACAAGGCCTTGATTACGCGGGCACGTCGGGCCCCCAGCTGACGATCCAAGGCATCGGCGATAGCGGAACGCCACCCGTCGACGCATTCGCTGTCGGATACCTTGCGATTGTCCCGCGATGGACGAACGTAGCCGGTTGCCACGATGCCCCGCTGCAAGGCCACGCGCTCGGCGTCGCTACCGCCGGGATTGACTGACCCGCGAGGACGGCGCAGGCGAACCCGCAATCGCCAGCGTTCGCAGGGGCGCGGCGGCGATGCCGACCGGTACCAGGTCAGACGCACCCTGCCCCGAAGCACGACGGTGGCGTCACCGATAGCGTCCGGGACGAAGAGAAAGCTCGTGTCGGCATCGACGCGCCGGGGCAAATCGACGACCCGGCCCACCAGGGTGACGTCCTCTCCTTCGCTCTCGCGCGGCAACCGCTCGCTGACACCGCGCGCTCCGTGCAGCGCGGCCCATGCGGCAAATAGCGCCACGGTGACGGCATGCCGAGCGACATCGTTTCGCACGCGCATGAGCACTACGAGCAGCGCCATGACGACGGCGAGACACAGCGACGATGACGGCAGCCACGGTGCGGCTTGTACCAGCGTGCAGCCGAGCAGCGCGGCTATGGCCAGGGTAACCAGGGAAAAACGGGGATACCGAGACAAGGCGGCCAGCCGATACGAGTCAGCCTGCAGCCTAGGCGCCCATTCGAAAGACATGGCCCACGATCTTCTGTGGGCTTTCGCTGCAAAAACATCAGCGCTGCGCGTGATCGCGCATGTATCGCGGGAGGCTGGCCTTCATCATGTGACTGCCGACCTGAGTGATGCGTGCCTTGCGGCGGCCCGACGTTGCGGGCGGCCTAACGCGAGTCGTGGTCGCGATCGATGCGGCGTGGCCCGTTCGTGTCCCGTCGGTTCTGCGACGGTCGCGCGTCGGGGTTGCCGTTGCTCGGGCGGTTACCTGGCCCCTGGCCGTTGGGGTCACGGGACGGACGACCGCCTTGCCAACCACCGGGACGGTCACCGCCAGGGCGACCGCCCTGCGAGCCGCCGGGGTGATCGCCGCCGGGACGCCCCCCTTGCCAGCCACCAGGGCGGTCGCCGCCGGGGCGGCCGCCCTGCCAGCCACCGGGACGATCGCCACCCGGACGATCATGATCCGGTCGATGCCCCTGCCAGCCGCCCGGACGGTCGCCGGGCGGTCCGCCGCGACCCGGGGGCGGGCCTCGGTGGCCCGAGCGATCCCAGTAATTGCCATCGCGTCCGCGGTAGTAACGGCGACCGCCGTAGTCGTACCAGACGGCTCCGACGGTTACGCCGGAGTAACAGCAGCCGGGACCGTAACCGTAGCCATTGTCGTAGTAGCCGTAGCCCGGATCGACGATCGTGGTCGTTGTTTCCTGTCCGTAGTAGGCATCGCCACCCGTTCCATTACGCACGTAACCGTAGCCAGGGTCGTAGTAGCAGCCGGAAAGTGGCGCACAGATGACCAGGGCAAGTACGGTGGCTCGCACGGTTCGCATGGCACTTCCCCTCGGTCATCGACGATACCGACACTGCACCCTTGCGATTGAACGGCGAGAAAACACGAAGGGCCGCACATGGCGACCCTTCGGCTTCATTCAGACTGGGTGTCAGTCCTTGCTTTTCTGCTGATCGCCACGCTCGTGAGCGGTGCTGGCGTGGGTCGCCTCGGGCGAGGGCGCCGTCGACGCCTGGCCGTTGTCGCCCGACGAAGGGGACGACGTCGTGCCATGTCCCGCATCACCCGTCGGCCACGTCGGCGCTTGCCGGTCGCGTTCACGCTTGGCGTCCAGCAGGGCCTGGATGTGCGCAACGGCTTCCTCCTGACTGATGTGCTGCACCGGCTCGTGGTCGGTCGCGGCAGGGGCAGGGGCAGGCTTCGACACCGTCGGCTCAGGCTTATTGGCCACCGGGGCCGGTTTCGACACGGCCGGATCCGGCTTGGCGACGACGGCGCGAGGCTTCGCAGCCACCGGTGCCGGCTGACGTGCCACCTTCGTTTCGGACGCACGCTGCACGGGCTTGTGCTCGACCACGTGCGCCGCGGCGGAACGGTCCGTGGCGTCGGTACGTGCCGGGGTCTTCGCAGCGGGGACGTTCCGGCTCGGCGGGGGCGTTGCCGTCGTCTTGCGGCTGACCGTGGACGTCGTCGTGGACTTCGTCGGCGCAGTCTTCGCGGGCGAGGCCTGCTTCGATGCCGTACGGGTGGTCGTGCCCCTGCCTGTCGTCGTGGTGGCAACGGGTCTTGCTACCGTCGTCTTCCGACCGGCCGGCTTGCGCTCCGGCGCCTTACTGGCGGCCGTTTTCCTGGCGACGCCCCGCGTGGCGACGGTTTTCGTCACGGCGGTTTTCTTCGTAGCGGTTTTCTTCGTTGCCGTTTTCTTCGTAGCGGTTTTCTTCGTTGCCGTTTTCTTCGTGGCGACCTTTCCGGCAGCACCCTTGCTGGCGGCAACCTTCGTCGCAGGTACCTTCCGTGAAGCAACCTTCTTCGTGGCTGTTTTCTTCACGGCCGCCTTTTTCACCGCTGTCTTCTTGACAGCTGTCTTCTTGACAGCCGTCTTCTTCACGGCCGTCTTCTTCACAGCCGCCTTTTTCACGGGCGCTTTCTTGACGGCTGCTTTCTTGACGGCTGTCTTCTTGACAACGGCTTTCCTGGAAGCCGTCTTCGTGACCGCGGGCTTCGTCGCCGCCGTCTTCCTGGTGGCACTTTTTGTCCCCGCGACCTTCTTCACGGCAGCCTTCTTCACCGTAGCCTTCCGGGCCGTGGACTTACCGGCCGATCGGGCGGGGGCGGCCTTCCTGGACGCCGGCCGCGTGGCGGCGGTGCGTGGGGTCTTCGTGGCAGCAGCGCCGGCACCGGCCTTCCTGACCGCGGTTTTCTTCGCTGCCGTCTTTTTCTTGGCCGCGGATGTCTTCGCAGCGGACTTTCGAATCGTAGCCATGCGTTCATTCCTCGTGCGGTAGAAGCCGACGCGAACTACCCCACCGGGGAAACCCGCGTACGTGCCGGACGACTGGAAGGAGAAAACTGTTCGTCGCGGACAACTGCATGATGTAACAGCTGTCGGCCGAAGTCACATCGCGGCGCGGGAAGAATTCAGGTTCGCACTCAGAAGAAGCGCGGATTCATCAGGGCCTGGAGAAAGTACGGCAGGATGCGCGGCTCCAGCGCCACGGTGAAGATGACGCCGTAAGCCGCTCCCCACAGATGGGCGCTGTGGTTGACATTGTCGCCGCCACGCTTGTCCATGTAGACCGAATAGGCCACGAAAAGCACGGCGTACAGGATCGCCGGCATGGGCACCACGAACACGATGATCCGTGCCCAGGGCTGGACCAGGATGAAGGCGAACAGGATCGCCGACACCGCGCCCGAGGCACCGAGGCTGCGGTAACCGGCGTTGCGCCGGTTGGCGATATACGACGGCAGGATCGAGAAGATCAGCGCGCCGATGTAGAAGGTGACAAAGCCCAGCGGGCCCATCTCCTGGGTGAACAGCTGTTCCATGCCACGCCCGACGAAATACAGCGAGAACATGTTGAAGAACAGGTGGCCCATGTCCCCATGGACCAGGCCGTAGGTCACCAGCCGGTAGTACTCGCGGCTGCGCGACAGGGCCGGTGGCCAGAGGATGAGATCGTCCAGCAGGCGCTGGTTACGGAAGGCGACGATCGAGACCACACAGGTCACGAGGATGATGAGCAGCGTGATCATGCGGGGTACCGCGTCCTTCGTCAGGTCGAACCAGCGCGCATCTTGGCGCGTGCCGACGCCGATGTCGAATCGTACCCCGCCCCGTCGTCGCTCTGGCCGGTATCATGCAGGCCTTCCCCACCGCTCCGGTTCCACGCATGCCCTCGATTCGCTACAAGCAGCTGGATGTCTTCGCCGCCCGCCGTGGCGGTGGTAATCCCCTCGGTGTCGTCGTCGACGCACAGGACTGGTCCGACGCGGCGATGCAGCGCTTCGCCCACTGGACCAACCTCGTCGAGACCACCTTCCTGCTACCCGCTCGCGCGGCCGGTGCCGACTACCGGGCGCGTATCTTCACGCCTACGAAGGAAATCCCCTTCGCCGGACATCCGACGATCGGCAGCGCCCACGCCGCCCTGGATGCCGGGCTGGTGACGCCGGATGCCGCCGGGGTGATCTGGCAGGAATGCGGAGCGGGCGTCCTGCCCATCCGCGTCGAGGGCCAGGGCGCGGATCGCGAACTGTTCGTGCAGTCGCCCAAGGCGCGCATCGTCGGCGATGCCTCGCACGGCGGCGAAGCCCTCTCCAGCGTGCTCTACGGCATACAGCCGGGCGTACTGCCGCCAGCTTGTGTCGAAGGCGGCCGCCGCTGGTGGGTCGCCGAGTTCGCCGACGAGACGGCGCTGCGCGCCTGGCGCCCCGACCACGCGGCCATCCGGGCACTGGCCCTGGCCACGGACACGCTCGGGTTGTGCGTCTTCGCCCGATCGGCCGAAGGACTGGCGGTGCGTGCCTTTCCCGCCGGCGTGGGCATCGTGGAAGACCCCGCCTCCGGCGCCGCCAACGGGTTGATTGCGGCCTACGTGGCGGAACGCGACCGGACCGGCCAGCTCGCCCAGGGCTACATCGTGAGCCAGGGTCGGGAGATCGGCCACGACGCCCGCCTCATCATCCGCATCGACGGGGAGGCCATCTGGGTCGGCGGGCGCACCAACACCATCGTCGACGGTCACGTGGACTGGACGGACGCCTGATCGTGCAGATCTGGGTCGACGCCGACGCCTGCCCCAATGTCATCAAGGACATCCTGTTCCGGGCGGCCGAACGCGAAAAAGTGATGGTGACCCTGGTGGCCAACCAGTGGATCCGCACGCCACCGTCGAAGTTCGTCCAGTCCATCCAGGTGCCCGGCGGCTTCGATGTCGCCGACGACGAAATCGTCCGCCGCGTGCAGCCGGGCGATCTGGTCGTGACGCAGGACATTCCGCTGGCGGCCTTCGCCATCGAGAAGGGCGCCCTGGCGCTGCATCCGCGTGGCGAGATGTTCACCCGCGACACCATCGCGGCACGGCTATCGATGCGCAACTTCATGGAGGAACTGCGCGGCGCGGGGGTGAACACCGGCGGGCCGGCAGCCATGCATCCGCGCGACCGGCAGAACTTCGCCAATGAGCTGGATACATGGCTTGCCCGGCGGGGGAAGGGTTAGAGGCCTGGTTCGCGCACGAACGTGCGCTCCTACGGGGCGTCTGGTTTCGCGCACAGCGTGCGCTCCTACGGGACGCCTGGTTCGCTTCTACGGGAGCTTTTGGAGAATCGCGCTGACCGTCTCGCTGGAGAAATGGAGTTCCTTCAGGGCTTCTTGCAGCGAGTCGCGGGAGTTGGCCTCGCTCTCCACCTGCTCGCCGGGGCTGGCGGGCGACACGTGCACGTAGCGTTCGCCATCCTGGTACGCCGTGCCTTCATCTTTGAAGTTCTGCGTCGTCAGGACCTTGTACGTATGGTCGTTGGATTCCTTGACCGAGACCGAGCGGCCTTCGTGATCGCCTTCGTAAACCGTTTTCCAGGTTGCCGACATGAGTTCGTTCCCAGGACTGCACAACAGCGTGCGGTAGACATTGTGGCGAACCGACCGGACTGGAGAGTGTGAAGGCGCCCTTCCCCGGCGCACCTGCCGTTCCATGTCTGACCAGCCAGCCGCCACTTGCCGGGTCGCCGCTCAGTCCTTGAGGTGGGCGCGGGCCGCCGCAACGCGGGCCATGCCGGCCCAGTCGATGTCGCCGTCGCCCTGCGCCAGGGATTCGAGCAAGGTGTCGTGCAGCACGCTGGCCAGCGGCATCGGCACCCGCTCCGCTTCAGCGGCCGAGCGTGCCAGGCCCACGTCCTTGAAGCCCAGGCTGAGCTTGAAGCCGGCCGGGGTGTAGGTGTCACGAGCGATCTGGCCGCCGTAATTCTTGAACACCGGCGCGGCGAACAGCGAATTGGACATGACATCGAGGAAGTCGGCGGCGCTCACACCATGTGCGCGGGTGAGCGCCGTGGCCTCGGCCATGCTCTCGATGGCGGCGCCGATCATGAAGTTGCCGCCGATCTTGACGATGGTCGCGCGGATCGGATCGTCGCCCATCGGCCAGACCTTCGCCGCCAGCAGCGCCAGCAGCGGCTGCACGGTGGCCACGGCCTCGGGCCTGCCCGACACGACGATGTTCAGCCCGCCCGCGGCAGCGACCTCCGGCCGGCCAAACACCGGGGCGGCCACGAAGCCCAGGCCACGCGTCTCGTGCGCCTCCACCAGCTCGCGCGCCAGCGCCACCGAGATCGTCGCATGGTTCACATGGACGGCCCCGCGCGGCAACGCATCCAGCACACCGCCGTCGAACAGCACCTGGCGCACGGCGGCATCGTTGGCGAGCATGCCGTGGATGACGTCGGCACCCTCGGCCACCTCCGCCGGATTGGATGCCACGCGGGCGCCCTGCTCCGCCAGCGGCCGGGCCGCCTCGGGCGAGCGGTTCCATACGGTGACCTCATGGCCACCCTTGACGAGGTTGGCGGCCATGGCGGCGCCCATGGCACCCAGGCCGATAAATCCGATACGCATGTCGCGCTCCTGTCAGACGGCCAGGCCGGCGGCATGGCCGCAGGCCCAGGCCCATTGGAAGTTGTAACCGCCCAGATGGCCGGTCACGTCGAGAACCTCTCCTACGAAATACAGCCCCGGATGTCTTTTCGACATCATGGTGGACGAAGAGACCTCGTCGGTATCCACGCCGCCCAGCGTGACCTCGGCGGTGCGATAGCCCTCCGTGCCGCTGGCCACGACGGGCCAGTCGGCCAGTTGCGCGCCGATGTCGTTCAGTTCGGCGGCGCGGTATTGCCGCATGGGCCGGTTGGGCAGCCATATCTCGCACAGCCGCTCCGCCAGGCGCCGCGGCAGCAACGACGCCAGCACGGTCTTCAGCTCGGCCGCCGGGCGCTCGGCCTGTCCCTGGCGCAGCGCCTCAGCCGCATCGATGCCGGGCAACAGGTCGACGCGCAGGTCTGCCCCCGGCTCCCAGTACGAGGACACCTGCAGGATCGCCGGACCGCTCAGACCCCGATGGGTGAACAGCAGCGCATCGCGGAACGCGGCATCGCCCACCCGCGCCTCCACCGGCAGCGCCACGCCGGCCAGGCCATCGAAACGCTCCTGGTGCTTGCCGCTGAGGGTGAGCGGCACAAGCCCCGCACGCACCGGCAGCACCCGGTGGCCGAACTGCTTCGCCACCTCGTAGCCGAAGCCCGTGGCGCCCAGGCTGGGGATGGACAAGCCGCCGGTGGCGACCACCAGCGATGCCGCGCGCACCGCCCCCAGCGGCGTGTCGCAGGCGAAGCCACCCTCCACCGCGCGCAGGCGCGACACCCCGCAGCCGGTCTCCACGCGTACACCCGCCGCCGCGCATTCGTCCAGCAGCATGCGCACGATCAGCTTGGAGGACTCGTCGCAGAACAGCTGCCCCGGCGATTTCTCGTGCCAGGCGATACGATGCCGGTCGACCATCGCGATAAAATCCCACGGCGTATAGCGCGCCAGTGCGGACTTGCAGAAATGCGGGTTGGCCGAGAGGAAGTTGGCGGGCGTGGTGGCGGTATTGGTGAAATTGCAGCGCCCGCCGCCGGACATCAGGATCTTCTTGCCCGCGCGGTTGGCGTGATCCACCACCAGCACGCGCCGGCCACGGCCACCGGCGACGATGGCCGTCATCAGTCCCGCCGCGCCCGCCCCGATGACGAGGACGTCGTATTCCATGGTGCTTCCCGTCGTGCAAACGCACATGGTAGCGCCCTCGCGTAAACTGGGGCATCGCCCCCTTCGACAAGGACCCCGCCATGCCCTCCTTCGACATCATCTCGGAAGTCGACAAACACGAACTCGTCAACGCCCTGGACCAGGCCAACCGCGAGGTCACCACTCGCTTCGACCTGAAAGGCACCTCCGCGAAGATCGAGCAGGAAGAAAACGTCCTGACCCTGCGCGCCGACAACGAATTCCAGATCAGCCAGGTGATGGACATCCTCCGCGCCCGTCTCTCCGCCCGCCAGATCGACGTACGCGCCATGGACGTCGGCAAGGTCGAGACCAACCTCGCCGAGGCGCGCCAGAAGGTGACCATCAAGCAGGGCCTCGAGCAGAAGGTCGCCAAGACAATCATCGCGAAGATCAAGGAAGCCAAGCTGAAGGTCGAGGCGCAGATCAACGCGGAGAAGATCCGTGTCACCGGAAAGAAGCGCGACGATTTGCAGGCAGCCATGGCGCTGCTGCGCAAGGCCGATGTGGAAGTGCCGTTGCAGTTCGACAATTTTCGGGATTGATGGCGGGAGTTGTGTGGGCTCGCCTTCGGCGTCGCGTTTGGCCTTAGGCCGTGGAGCAAGAGCCGGCGGGTGCCACCCTCGGGGCCACGCCTGCGGCGACCCGCTAGGGAAGGGCCGCTCCGCGGCCGTGTATTTATTCCCCTACGGGGCGGGTCGGGCTTCGAACGGGGGTTTTCGACTCGACATCCCTGTCTCGCGAAAACGGCCGGCCGTCCGGGCCGGCCCCGCTTCGCGGCCTGATCCGTTCGAACCCCTCGCCTGCGGCTACCGGCCCCGAGGGTGGCACCCGCCGGCTCTTTCCAGCACTGAGGTTGCGTGTGGGGAGAGCGAAGAGCTGGGTTTCGCTTCGTGGGTGGGAACGCTCGCTTGCCTGCTTTGCATGGCATCGGTCGCCTTAGGTACGTCGAGGGTTCGCGCACGTGCGTGCGCTCCTACCCCCCCCCAGACGGCCGACCACGCGTTGGATATGCCACAACCTGCCCTACACCTGCGACCTACCTACCCTTGGCGTAGGAGCCCACGATGTGGGCGAAAAGCCAACAAAGCGGCGACGCCATACCCTGCACGTCTGCGGCCGCTCTCGTCACAACCCACCTCAGTCTTGGAAAGAGCCGGCGGGTAGCCCCCTCGGGGCCGGTAGCCGCAGGCGAGGGCTTCGAACGGACAAGGCCCGAAGGGGGCCGGCCAGGACGGCCGGCCATTTTCGCTGAGCCATGGATGGCGAATCGAAAATCCCCGTTCGAAGCCGGACCCGGATGTGGCGCGGGTAGGAGCGCACGATGTGCGCGAATCAGGTACACGGCCGCGCCAGCGGCCTTTCCTTTTCGGGTCGCCGCAGGCGTGGCCCCGAGGGGGCTACCCGCCGGCTCTTGCTCGAGGAATTCGGCTTTACCGCTTTACCGCCTTGTTGGCTTTTCGCGCACATCGTGCGCTCCTACCGGCACATCGTGCGTTTCTACCGGTACATTCTGCGGTCCTAACGGGCTTAGAGGCTGGCGATGCGACTGCGGTTGCGGCCGTCGTTCTTTGCCTCGTACAGCGCCTCGTCGGCGCGGCCCAGCAGGGAATTGAGCGACTCGGGTGCACGCCACATGGCGACGCCTGCGCTCACCGTGATGCGGATGCGGTAGTCGCCGTGCACGATGGTCATCGCGCCCAGTGCGTGGCGCACGCGCTCGGTGATGTCCAGTGCGTGCTCGGCCAGGGCGCCCGGCAGGCAGAGGATGAACTCCTCGCCGCCGAAGCGGCCGGCCAGGTCGTCGGCGCGGCACATCGACGAGATCACCCGCATCGTCTCGCGGATCACCGTGTCGCCGGCCAGGTGGCCGAACGTGTCGTTCACCGTCTTGAAGTCGTCGATGTCCAGCAACACCATGCTGAACGGGATGCCGTCGCTCGCGGCGCCCTGGCGCACGCGCTCGGCCTGTTCGAGGAAGCGGCGGCGGTTGAGCGAGCCGGTCAGCTCGTCGGTCCCGGCGAGGTGGTCGAGCCGTTCGTTCGCGGCCTTGAGGTCGCGCGTGCGCGCATCGACCTGCACCTGTAACAGCTCGGCACGACGACGCAGGTAGAGCGTGCGCAGGTGGACCAGGCCGAAGAATGCCACCACGCCCAGCGCCACCCCGAACGCCAGCGTCCACAGGCTTTCGTACCAGCGCGGCACCACGGTCACGTGAATGGAGGATTCCACCGTGCGGGCGTCCAGCCCGCGCATCGTCGCGCGCAGGCGCAGCGTGTAGTTACCGCTGGCGAGGTTGGTGTAGATCGCGCTGGGCGGCAGCCCGCGGGCCACCTCGTTCCAGCCGTTGTCCGCGTCGTCCATGCGGTAGGCGTAGTGCGTCTCCGCGGGTGCGCGGAAATCCAGCAGGGCGAAGTCCACGCGCAGGTTGCGGCCATCGCCGTCGAGGCTGACGCTGCCGCCGTCACCCGGGAGGTCGGCCAGGGGCAGCGACTTGTCGTTGACCGTCACCTGGGTGATCGCCAGGCGCGGCGGTGCCACCCGCGGCGCCACCCAGTAGGGACGGATCACCGTAAGGCCGCCCAGGCCGCCGAACATCAGCTCGCCGCCCGGCGCCTCCGCGGCGGCACGGTGGATGTAGCTGGGAATGCGCAGGCCGTCGCGGATACCCAGGTCGGCCACCCGGTGGGTATGGGCATCCACCATGGCCACGCCATTGGCCATCGACGCCCAGACCCGGTCGTCGTGGTCGATCAGCAAGGCGTTGATCTTGGTGTTGACCAGGCCCTCGCGCGCGCCGATCACGCCGAAGCGGAACGGGCCGCCCGGCTTGAAATCGTCGACATAGGCGATGCCGCCGAAGGTGCCCAGCCACAGCCGGTGATGCGAGTCGAACGCCACCGAGCCGGTGTAATCGTGCGGCAGGCTGGTGGGGTCCGCCGGATCGTGGTGCAGGTTCACGAAGCCCGGCTTGCCGTCGTAGGCGATGCTGATGCCGCTGATGGTCGAGAACCACCACGCCCCGGGCATGCGCGTGATGTAGCGCACCTGGTCGCCGACCAGGCTGGTCGGATCGCCGTCGTCGTGGCGCATCTGCACCAGGGTGCCCTTGACCGTGTCGTAACGGAACAGGCCGTCGTAACCGCCGATCAGGATGTCGTTGCCGTCGCGCTGCATCGACAGGATCAGCTTGCCGTCCAGGCTCGGGATCACCGAGCTGGTCATGGCGAAGGTCTCCGGATCGATCCGCGAAATGCCTTGCGCGCCCGCCCAGATGGCGCCGTCGGGCGCCACGACGAAGGCCTGCACGTCGCGCTCCGCCTGCTCGCCGCCCAGTTGCAGGTGGCGCATGCCGCCCTTGCCCAGGTCGAGCACGTCGATGCGCCCCATGCCCAGCCCCAGCCAGACCCGGCCGCGCGGGTCGACGAACACCGAATGCACGTTGGCGTTGGAGAGCGTGTGGGTTTCCAGCGGCGAGGGCAGCACGGAGAACACCGCGCGACCGTGGGGGTCGTAGCGCGCCGCGCCGAGCTCGGTCGCGACCCAGATGTTTCCCGAGGCGTCCTGCAGGATGTCGCGCGTGATGTCGCCGGGCAACGACGAGGGCATGGCGGCATCGTGGGCCAGCGGACGCACGCGTCCCGTCACCGTGTCGTAGGTGACGACACCCGCGCCGTCCGTCGCCGCCCAGAGCACGCCCTGCGGTGTCTCGTGGAAGGCGCGCACGGTGCGCCGGCGGGCCACGCTGTCCTTGCCCGAGAGGCCGGGCACGCGGTGCGCCTTGCCGTCCGCGTCGATGTAGATGGCGCCGGACTGCCCCGTGCCTATCCAGAGGTTGCGCCTGGCATCGGGCAGCAGCGCCCAGACCTGGTCGCGCAGGATCTCGTCGATGGCCGGATCGGTCGACACGACGCGCTCGAAGTGGCCGCCGGGACGACGCACGAACAGGCCATTGTCCGCACCCGCCCAGAGGTTGCCCACGGCGTCCTCGGCCACCACGAAGGTACGCGGCCGCATGTCCTTTTCGTCGCCGGGCTGTCCCGAGACGTGTTCGATGCGGCCCCGGGCGACGTCGATGCGGTCGATGCCGCCTTCGGTGGCCACCCAGTACACACCGTGCTCGCGCGCCGGGGCGATCGAGAAAATCTTCGCGTGCGACGTGCCGCCGGGCCCCACGGGATACACATGGAAGCGCATGGTCTGCGGATCGAACCGCACCAGGCCACCGGTGTTGGTGCCGATCAGCAGGCCGCCGTCGTCCAGCGGCATCAGGGCGCGGACGTAGGCATCCGGCAGCACGGCGCCCGCATACGCATCGGGCTCCTGGCCGAACACCTGCATGCGGTAACCGTCGTAGCGCACCAAGCCACCGAACGTACCGATCCAGATCAGGCCGCGCTT
The DNA here is from genome assembly GCF_030209605.1 of Luteibacter sp. ME-Dv--P-043b. Classification (NCBI taxonomy): domain Bacteria; kingdom Pseudomonadati; phylum Pseudomonadota; class Gammaproteobacteria; order Lysobacterales; family Rhodanobacteraceae; genus Luteibacter; species Luteibacter sp. ME-Dv--P-043b. The sequence goes on along the minus strand of NZ_JARVRT010000026.1, from coordinate 15,618 downwards.
GTCCTGCACGATAGCCGTGGTGGTCGAGTGCGGCAGGCCGTCGGCGACGCCGACGGTGTCGAACCATGCGGTCTCGTACACCGCCCAGGGATCGACCGCGGCGGGGGGCACGGCCGGCGCCACCTCCGCAGCCACGGCCGTGGCGACGAACAACACCAGCCCGGCCGCAAGGACCGCAAGGCGGGCTCGAAGGCGCGAGGGGCGCACGGGCCGGGAAGCGTGCTCAGCCGGCATGGGCCATCGTCGGATCGAGGTAGTGACTGAAGGCGTCGGCGGTCATCGGACGGGCGAAGAAGTAGCCCTGGCCGATGTCGCACCCGAGTTCGCGCAGCCAGTCGGCCTGTGCCTCGGTTTCCACGCCTTCGGCGATGGTGCGCATGTTGAGCTTACGGGCCAGCCCGACGATCGCCTCGGTGATCTCGCGGTCGGCCAGGTTGAGGGTGCTGCCACGCACGAACGACTGGTCGATCTTGATGGTGCCCACGGGCAGCTCGCGCAGGTGGCCCAGGTTCCAGTAGCCCGCGCCGAAGTCGTCGATCAGCAGGTCGAAACCGTGGGAGCGCAGCTTGACCAGCTGGCGCAGGGTTTCTTCCGGCTGGCGCATGGCCGTGGATTCAGTGAGCTCGAAGCGGATCCGGCCCGGATCCACGCCGTAGGAACGTACGACACGGTGCAGCGTCTCGACGAAAGCCGGTCGGGTCAGCTCGTGCATGGAGAGGTTGATCGCCACGTAATCCACCACGATGCCCGCCGCGTCCCAGGCTTTCACCTGGGTCAGCACTGCGCGCAGCACGTATTCGCCCAGGGCGTGGATCAAGCCGGAGCGCTCCGCCACCGCCACGAACACGGCCGGTGGCACCTGCCCCCGCACGGGGTGCTTCCAGCGCGCCAGCGCTTCCACGCCGGCCAGCGTGCCGTCGCGCAGGTGGCGCTTGGGCTGGTATTCCAGGCTGAGGTTGCCCTGTTGCAGGGCCTCGCGCAGTTCCACCGTCAGCGCGACGCGTTCGCGGGCCTGCTCGAGCATGCCTTCCTCGTAGAAACGGAAGTCGGCCTTGCCGGTTTCCTTCACCGCATACATCGCGGCGTCCGCGTTGCGGATCAGCATCTGGGCGACGGTGCCGTCCTTGGGCGCCACGGCGACACCGATGCTGGGGCTGACCGCCACGAACTGGCCGGCGACGCTGACTGGCTGCGAGACCAGGTCGAGCACCTTGCGACAGACCCGCACGAGGTTTTCCATACCGCCATAGGCCTGCACCACCACCACGAACTCGTCGCCGCCGAAGCGCGACACCGTGTCGCGTTCGCGCACGCTGCTGCGCAGGCTGCTGGCGACGGCCTGCAGGAAGGCGTCGCCGGCCTCGTGGCCGAGCGTGTCGTTGATGGACTTGAAGCCGTCCAGGTCGATGAACATCACGGCGAGCGCCTCGTCGGAGGACGTCGCCAGGGCTCGCTCAAGCGTCTGCAGCAGGTAGGCGCGATTGGGCAGCCCGGTCAGGGTGTCGTGGTAGGCGCGGAACGCCAGTGCGCGGCGCGCCTGCTCGCGGGGATCGCCCAGCCGGCTGCGCAACCGCACGCGCTGGCTGGCCAGCCAGGCGATGACGACGGTGGCCAGGACAACCACGACAACCAGCGAGACGAGCCAGCCCAGACCCGCGCCGGCGGTGCCAAAACCGGTGCAGTGACCACCCTCGCCCGAACCCGTGAGGGTCCAGCGGGCACACCGCGAAGCGGCCCCGTGAAGGCCGCCCTCGACACTACGATGGCTCAGCACACTTTGCTCCGGCCCGGACATCGCCGGGATGTCCCGGTGACCGACGCAAGACGCGCCGGGCCGGGGATGTTCTTCGAATACGAAACAAGTACGCCCGGGTACCCGGAGAGACACCAGGCGCAAAACGACTTCTCCCTAGGTGTAACGGCCACCAACGCCCCCGCCTTTAGCCCCGATCTGCCGAATGATGATGGACCGGCGAAAAAACGCAATGCACCATTAGGCGTGCGCTTCCGAAAACGCGCACGATCGCGATTTATTGCCCCTTGGCCGACAGGTAGCGGTCGAACCACGACAGCGCCCGGGCGACCACGTCACGCCGGTTTTCCTCGCGCGCGAAGCCATGCCCTTCACCCGGGTAGACCACCAGCGAGGTGGGCACGCCCTGCGCGCGCAGCGCGTGCCAGAACTCGAACGACTGCGGTGCCGGCGTTTCGGCGTCGCGTTCGCCCACGACGATCAGCGTGGGCGTCTTCACCTGCTTGATGAAGTTGATCGCGGAACTCTTTGCATAGACGCCGGGGTCGTCGTACACCGAGGCGCCGAAGTAAGGCGTCATCCACTGGTCGATCAGGTTCTGCCCGTAGTAGCTCTGCCAGTTGGAGATACCGGCGCCGGCCACCGCCGCACGGAAGCGGTTGGTCTGGGTCACGCCGAACATCGTCATGAAGCCGCCATAGCTCCAGCCGGTGAGGCCCAGGCGCTTGTCGTCCACCGGGTGATCCTTCTCGATCGCATCGACCCCGGCAAGGATGTCGCGCAGGTCGCCGTAGCCGAAATCCTTGCGGTTGGCCTGGACAAAGGCCTCGCCCTGGCCGTAGCTGCCGCGCGGGTTGGGCATGAAGACGAAATAGCCCAGGGCCGACAGCGGCGCGCCGCCGTAGCCTACGCCGGGCCAGCGCGGCATGACCGATGCGGCCGGGCCACCGTGCACCGCGACGATCATGCCGTAGCGCTTGGCCGGATCGTAATGCGCCGGATACAGCAGCCAGCCCTGCACGTCGTGGCCCTCGAAGGTCCAGGAGATCGACTCGGCCTTGCCCCAGGACGGCTTCAGCCCGGCGTTGAACGTGGTCACCGCCACCGGCGCCTGGCCGCCGGCCAAGTCGGCCACGTGCACTTCGTAGGGTTGCTCGAACGAGCTGGCAATGAAGGCCGCATGCGTGGCCGCCGCATCCAGCGACACGGACATCGACAGACGGCCATCGCCGATCGACATCGGCAGATCGAACAGGCGGGTGGCCGATGCCGCGCCGGTGGCTGGCAGGGCATAGCGCGACAGCCGGGCCGACCCGGCGGCCACCTCGTCGACCAGCAGCTGGTCGTTCGCCGTCCAGGCAAACCAGGCCGGCGTGGTATGGATATCCGGGGTGACATCCACGGGCGCCGCGCCCCCGGCGGACGGTACGGTCCAGATGTCGCCGCCGGTCGAGCCCTGGTCGCTCATGAGGCCGCCGATGAAGGCGAGGCGCGAGCCGTCCGGCGAGAAACGCGGCACGGCGATCTGCAAGCCCTTGAGCGCACCGGTGAGTTTCGTGGTGTCCACCACCACGTCGGTCTTGGCGCCTGCGCGGCTGGGCTGGACATACAGCTTCGCCACCCACCAATTGTTGTCGCCCGGCGGCTCCGCCGCGACATACGCCAGGCGGTCGCCCGCGGCGGAAAACGCGAACTCGTAGACGTGCAGGCCCGCGGGCGTCAGCACGTGGACGTCGCCTCCCGTGGCGTCCACGCTGGCCACCTGCTGGATCTCGATGCCCTCGACGCCGACCTCACCCAACTGCGGCTTGGCCGCGGCCGTGGCGCTGGCCTGGCGCGTGGCGTTGGGCACGTAGAGGAAGCCGAGCTGCCTGCCATCGGGACGCCAGGTCAGGCTGTCGACGTAACCGGTAAGGTGGGTCAGCCGCTGCGGTGCAGCCTTGCGCGAGGTATCGACGACGTAGATGTCGTTCTGCTTGCCCTCCCCCACGCCCGGGCCCTTGCCGGCGCAGTCGGAAAGGAAGGCCAGGTGGCGCGAGTCGGCGGCCCAGGTCACGCCGACCTCGCTGCACCCCTTCGACGCGGTGATCCGGTGCGCATGGTGTCCCTGGGCGTCGGCGATCTCCACCACCGGCTTGCCGTCGGTCTTGACCGCCCAGGCCAGCTGCTTGCCGTCGGGCGACAGCGCGACGGACTCGATGGTGCGGACCTTGCCCAGCGCGTCCAGGATGCCGGCGATCCGCGCATCGGTGGGCGACGCCGCCTTCTTGCCCGGCGCGGAGGCGGTATCGGCGGCGGCGGAACCGGCATGGACGATGGCAAGTGCCAGGGCGGCGGCGATCCACTTCGTGCGCATGCGATTACCCGGTCTGTGAGTTAAACGTGAAAACTATCACGACACCCATCCACCGGGGTAGGCATGCGCCTACGTGACGTGCTCAACCGCGCAGCAGATGGGCGTACTCGGGATGACGCTTGAACCAGGTGTCGGCGTAAGAACATGCGGGAACGATCTTCCAGTGCCTGCCCTCGGCAAAGCGCACCGCGAACAGCGTCAACGCCGCCGCGATGCCGCGCCCGCCCACCGGCGAGGGAACGCCCGTATGGGTGATGGTCATGGCGTCGCCTTCCAGGCGGTATTCCACCTCGCAGGTGTGCCCGTCGACCACGGCGGTGAACACCTGGTTGGCGGCATCGTGGGTAATGGCCAGTGGCTGGGCGGTGTCGCTCATTGCATACTCCGGACGGAACAAGGTGCCGACACTTTCGCACTCCGTGGATGGGCGCGGCGTTAAGGTCGCGTCCCACTGGTCAGGCCACAGGATCGACACGCGCGTGCTCATCATTCATGAACACGGCCGCAAGGCGGCCATCCACTGGACAACCGGCATGGACGTGCCCCGGGCGCCGCTGTGGATCGACCTGCTCGACCCCAGCGACGACGAACGCCGATGCGCCGGGGCGATATCCGGCCTGCGCGTGCCCGACCGCGGCGATGTGGACAACCTGGCCCTGTCCAGCCGCATCCGTACCGACGACGACGCCATGTACCTGTCCATCCCCTACTTCGCCGACGTGGATCACGCCGCGCACGACGGTGGGGGACATCGGCCGTCGCCGCTCGGCATCGTGGTAACCGGTCGCCTGCTGATGACCCTGCGTTTCCACGATTCCCCCGCCTTCGACCTGGCCAGCCGCAGTTGCGACGAGCAGCGCTGGGAATCCAGCGGCGACGTGCTGGCCACGTTGATCGAAGCCATCGTGAACCTGGCGGCCAAGCGGATGGAAGACGTCTCGGCCGACCTGAAGAAACTCTCCGACCGCGTCTTTACCACCGAGCGGCTGGGCACCCCGGCCCTGCGCGACTGCATGCTGGAGGTGGGACGGCTGGAGGGCGAGCAGGCGCGCAATCGTTCCTCGATGCTGGGCGTGCAACGCATCGTGTCGTTCGTGCGGGCCAAGCAGCCGGAATGGATATCCGACCAGGTGGAAGTGCGGCTGCGCGTGGTCGACCACGACCTGCGCACGCTGGACGAGTTCGACGACCAGTTGACCAACAAGCTGCAGTTCCTGCTGGACGCCAGCCTGGGTTTCATCAGCACCGACCAGAACCACGTGATGAAGGTACTGACCGTGACCTCGGTAGCGACCATTCCGCCGGTGATCCTGGCCGGCGTGTGGGGCATGAATTTCAAGCACATGCCGGAACTGGACTGGACGTTCGGCTATCCCATGGCCATCGGGATCATCCTGCTCAGCATGCTGCTGCCGGTGCTGTTCTTCAAATGGCGCGGGTGGCTCGAGGGCGATTGAACCCGACACACCCCGCCCTTAACCCACGCCGCCCTGCATGTGAAGACGTCAAGGCGGACCCTCGTCACACTTTCACGCATCGGGCCTGTTTTTACCCTAAAGTTTCCGGCTTGGGTGCCGTTATCCCTCCCTGAGGATAAGCCCGGTATCAGCCGGTCGAACGACACGGGGCGCCGCCAGGCCGCCCGACTCGGGGGAGGATGTGCTCGGTGCCAGTCAGTAACCACCATCGCGGACACCATGTCGCGCCGCGGGATACCCCATGAGGACACCCTGGCACGCCCTCGCGGGCGGCTTTCCCGAGACGCGCCTGCTGGCTTCGGTGGCGGAGTTCACCCACCATCGCGACATCGACGCACTGGACCACAGCCTGGTGCTTTCCCTGGCCGAACTGGTGCCGGTCAACAGCGTGACGCTGTGCAAGCGCGGCGAAAGCCTGCAACAGCCGATCGAATCGATGGTGGTGTGCTCGCGGAAGACCGAAGGCGGTTTCGTCGTCGACGCCCTGGAGCCCCCGCGCGAGGGCGACCCGGTCGACAGCATCGTGTGCGCCATGGAAACGCTGGAAGTCGTCAGCGACGTGACCGACACCGGCGACTGCCGCCTGGTGATTCCCATCCAGCGTGAATCCTCGGCCATCGGTGCGCTGATGCTGGAGGCGAACGATTCACTCGACGCCGTGCGCGTCATGATCGAAGGCTTCGCCCGTATCTACGGCAACTACATCGCCCTGCTCAACGAGAGCGAGCGCGACAAGCTCACCGGGCTATACAACCGTCGCAGCTTCGAACAGCGCCTGCGCCGCCTGCTCAAGCTCAGCCGCCAGCGGGCCCGTGCCGCGGTGGGTGGCGAGGACGAGCGTCGCGGCCGCGACGACGACAGCAAGATCTACCTTGCGATCCTGGACATCGACCACTTCAAGCGGATCAACGACACCTACGGCCATGTCTACGGTGACGAAGTCATCCTGATGCTGGCCCAGCTGATGCGCGCCAGCTTCCGCCAGAGCGACGTGCTGTTCCGCTTCGGTGGCGAGGAATTCGTGATGCTGATCGCTGCGGAAAACGAAAACGTGGCGCACTACGCGCTGGATCGTTTCCGCCAGTTCATCGCCGACCACGCGTTCCCGCAGGTCGGCCATGTCACCGTCAGCATCGGCTACGCGCGCATCACCGAGAACGACTACCCCGAGATCGTGCTCGACCGGGCCGACAAGGCGCTCTACTTCGCCAAGGAAAACGGCCGCAACGGCGTGCACGGCTACGAAAGCCTGGCCGAACGAGGCCAGCTGGCCCCGCCGGTGGCGCTGGGCAGTATCGACCTGTTCTGACTAGGGCACCACACCGCAGGCGATACGCGCACCGCCGCCGCCCAGCGCTTCGGGCTGGTCGGCGTAGTTGTCGCCCCCGGCATGGATCATCAGGGCATGGCCCTTGAGCGTGGCAAGCGAGGTCAGGTGCGGCGCGGTGACCGGCGTGGTGTCGGTGCCATCGGCGCCCACGTCGATGCGCGGCAGGTCGCCCTCATGGCCCATGGCCTCCGGGCCCGCGTGCTTGCCGGTCTTCGCCGGATCGTAATGGCCGCCGGCGGCCAGCGCGGCGCCCTTCTTGCCATCCTTCTCGCCCGGATCGCAGCTCGGCTTCTCGTGCAGGTGGAACCCGTGCTGACCCGGCGGCAGGCCCTTCAGGTTCGGCGTGAATACCAGGCCCTTTGCGCTTTCGGTCACGGTCACCGTGCCGACCGACGCACCGGCACCCTGCGCCGTGACGGCGGCCAGCGGCACCACGAGGCTCTTGTCCGCGGCATGCGCGGCGGCACACGCGACCAGGCCGGCAACAACGATAGCGATCTTCTTCATGGCGCACTCCTTGGGTTCGGGACCTTCCAAGGGATAGTGCATGCGGCGTGGACGGAGCGTCCACGCCGGCACCCGGGTCGCTCAGCCGCCGAACATCCGTGCGCGGTCCGCGTCGTCGAGCGCGCGCCACTCGCCCACCGGCAGGTCGTCGAGCGACAAGCCACCGAGCGTGGTCCGTTCCAGGGCCGCGACATGGTTGCCGACCGCCGCGAACATGCGGCGCACCTGGTGATAACGGCCTTCCGTGAGCGTCAGGCGGGCCCGCCGCGGGCCGAGCACGTCCAGCGTCGCCGGCAGCAAGGGGTCGGTCTCACCCTCCAGCATCAGGGTACCGGCCGCGAAGATCGCGGCTTCGTCGCCGCGCAGGTCCTCGGCCAGCGTGGCCTCGTAGACCTTCGCCAGCGAGGCCTTGGGCGAGATGATCCGGTGCAGCAACGGGCCGTCGTCGGTGAACAGCAGCAGCCCCGAGGTGTCGCGATCCAGCCGCCCCACCGTCGACAACACCGGGTTGCGCAGCGCGAAGCGCGGCGGCAGCAGGTCGTAGACCAGGCGCCCGACGTCCTTGCGCGAGCAGGTATAGCCGGTGGGCTTGTTGAGCATCAGCAGCAGGCCCTGCGGCGGATCCAGGGGCTGGCCCTCGAAACGGATCTGGCCGTGTTCCACCTTGTCGTCGGCGTACAGCACCTCGCCGTCGGCGTCGGTGACCGCGCCTTCCCGGAACAGGGCGGCGACCTGCTTGCGACTGCCATAACCAAGATTCGCCAACAGGCGGACGAGTTTCATCGACGGGGCTCCTGTGCTTCGATGACTTTGAAGCCGTCGCTGTCGACGACCCTGTGGACGCGGGCAAACGCCGCGTCGAGTGCCGCCTCGTAAGCGAGGTGGCGATTGGCGACCATCCAGAACCGGCCGGTGGGCGCGAGGCCCCGCACCGCGGCCGCGATGAACGCGCGGCCGAGTTCCGGCTGGTCCGCGCGTCCCTGGTGGAACGGCGGGTTGGACACGATCACGTCGTAACCGGGGGCGATGCCGTGGGTCACGTCGGCCCACTGCACGGACGTGGCGACGTCACGCCCCGCATGGCCCGCGGCCGCGGCAAGGTTGGCGCTGGCCGGCGCAAGGGCCCGGCCTTCGGCTTCGTAGAGATCCGCGGCGACGATGCCCGGGCAGCGCTCGATGGCGGCGCACGCGAGGTAGCCGAAGCCAGCACCCAGATCGGCCAGCCGCCCGCGCAGGTCCACCGGCAAGGCCGCGGCCAGCAGCGACGAGGCGGTGTCGACGCGGTCCCACGCGAACAGCCCGCGCCGGCTGAGGAAACGCCCGCCCTCGATGGCCGTGGGTGCGTCCAGCGCCAGCCACGCTTCGTGCAGCACCGGGTCGGGCGTGCTGCCGGGCCGGGTCCAGAACACCCGGCACTTGTGCTTCGACAGCTGGCCATCGAGGCCGGCCAGGGCCGTCAGGTCGCCTTCGGCCGTCTTCGCGCCTTCGCTGTTGGGCACGGCGGCCACTACGATGCCGTCGCTGCCGGCGCACGCCAGCGCCTGGGCGAACAACGCGCGGGTTTCCTCGCGTTGCCGGGTGGGCAGCACCATGACGACGCGGAAACGCCCCGCGGGCGGTTCGGCCACGACCTCGAAGCCGGAGCGCGCCAGCGCGTCGGCGGCCGGCTTGAACGACTGCTGCATGACCCACCCGGGACGGCGGTGCTCACGCAGGGCGAAGCCGTCGCGGGCGCGCAGCATCAACAGGCGCCCGTCGTCCGGCCAGCGCAACGCGCCCGTGGCGAACGGGACGAAAAGTGCCTCCAGGGCGGCTTCGGATGCGGTTCCGGCGGACAACGCCATGGACCTCGGCAGGGTGGACGACCGCCGATTCTAGCGCGAGCGGCCGCGCTCAGCTGCTGCAGGAGAGCATCGAGCAACCCAGCCGGTCGCGGGCCCAGTCAGGACGACGGGCCGCAAGGTGCTCGCGCCCCGGCTGCTCGTCGTAGGGACGACGCAGCGTGTCGAGCAACGCGTGCACGCCGCTGTCGTCGCCTTGCTCCGCACGATCGATCGCCTCCTGGGCGAGGTAATTGCGCAGCACGTAGCACGGGTTGCTCGCGTGCATCAGCGCCATGCGCTCGGCCGGTGACGCGCCGTCGTCGCGCAGGCGGGCGGCATAGCGACGCAACCAAAGCAGCAGGGCCGGCTCGACGGCGGCGCGGCGGGCGTCGTCGTAGAACGCCTCCGCCACCGTGTCGACGGACGGTGCTTCGAGGTCCAGCGCCGCCAGCGCGCGGTAGAAGATCGTCATGTCCATCTCGCCAGCGGCCAGCAGGCCACGCAGGTCCGCGACCAGGCTGTCGTCATCCTCCCGCGCCTGCGCCAGGCCGAGCTTGGCGCGCGAGAAGGCCGCGTCGGTGGCCTCGAACACCTCCACATAGCGCGCCAGCCCGGCCTGCAAGGCGTCGGTGTCCGCGAACAGCGGCGCCAACGCCTGGGCCAGGCGTTGCAGGTTCCAGTACGCCACCTGCGGCTGCTGGCCGAACCGGTAGCGCCGATGCGCGCGGTCGGTGGTGTTGGGCGTCCAGTCCGGATCGAAATTGTCCACCCAGCCGTACGGGCCGTAGTCGATGGTCAGGCCGAGGATGGACAGGTTGTCGGTGTTCATGACGCCATGGACGAAGCCCACGCGCATCCAGTGCGCGACCAGCCGTGCGGTGCGCTCGCACACCTCGGCGAAGAACGCGCCATGGCGATCGGCCTCCGGCAACGCGGCGATCGCCGGGAAATGCGTGCGCACGGTGAAGTCCACCAGCTGCCGCAACAGGCCCGTGTCGTTGCGCGACGACGGCAGCTCGTACGAGCCGAAGCGCAGGAACGACGGTGCCACCCGGCAGACGATGGCGCCCGGCTCCAGGGCCGGGTGGCCGTCGTACATGACATCGCGCAGCACCTGGTCACCGGTGGCCAGCAGGCACAGGGCCCGCGTCGTCGGCACGCCCAGGTGGTGCATGGCCTCGCTGCACAGGAACTCGCGGATGGAGGAACGCAGCACGGCCCGCCCGTCGGCGCCACGCGAATACGGCGTGCGGCCGGCCCCCTTGAGCTGCAGCTCCTGCCGGCCGTGATGCGCCGTCAGCACTTCGCCCAGCCCGATCGCCCGCCCATCGCCCAGTTGGCCCGCCCAATGGCCGAACTGGTGACCGCCGTAGGCCATGGCGTAGCCACGCATGCCCGGCCAGGTCGCGTTGCCGGCGAACACCTGGGCAAAGTCCGGCGTGGCCGGATCGATGCCGAGCATGGCGGCCACGTCGTCGGCCACGGCGACCACGCGGGGCGCGGCCACCGGGGTGGGGTCCACCCAGGAATACGCCGCGCCTTCCACCTGGCGCGGCGCGTTGTGGGTGTCCGGGTCGGCCGGCAGGTCGCGGACGAAGGCGTTGTCGAAACGGAGGGCTGTCATCGGCGAGGGGGGCTGGCGCGTTGGATGGTCACTTCAATATCCGGTCGGCAGGGCGCGTTACAAGGCGTAGGGTCCGCACGAGGGCCCGATGCCGCACGAGCCGACCGACTCGTGCACACTAGCGCCCCGCCCTCCCCGTCCTGGATTCCATGCGTCCGACCCGCGCCCTGGCCAGCCTGCTCGCCGCCTCCCTGGCCTCCGCCGCCTGGGCCGGGCCGTTGGCTGTGCCGCGCAGCGACAAGACGCTGGTGGAAATCGTCAACGCGACGATGGGCACGCTGCCGAACGCCGTGGATGCGTTGTCGCGCAAGCTGCCCGGCGGCCTGCACGCGACGGCGGACGCGCCGCCCCAGATCGTCCGCAGCCAGCCGTTCGTCACACGCGACGGTTACCGGGTCAGCGCGTTCGAGGCGCGCGGTTTCAACGAGGGCGGCGACGTGGCGATGGCCCGCTTCACGTCCATCCAGCTCGAACAGCGGCCGTGCTTCCCGCGCGCGGACCTGGCGGAGGCCTTCCACGCCACCGCCTCGGAAACCACCCTGCCGACGGCGCCGTCCATGCTGCCCAATCGTTACACGGTGCTGCAGATGCCCTGGGGGCGGCTGTCGTTCGGCAGTTCGCAGGAAAGCGGCGGCTGCGTCATCGCCATCGTCGGCGATGCCACCGGGGGCGTATCCGGTGCGCGCATGCCGCTGCCCTTGCCCCAGCCGACCAGCGTGCCCGGCATGCCGGACCTGCGCCGGACCTGGCCGATGCCCGCGGACGCCTATTCCAGCGAAAGCACCGCGGCGGGTGCCGGAAACGACTGCGCCATGTGCTCGATGCCGTCCTCGGGCACGGCCGGCGAGAACAGGTAACCCTGCAGTTCGTCGCATCCGGCTTCGCAAAGGAACGCGCGCTGCTGCTCGGTCTCGACGCCCTCGGCCACCACGCACAGGCCCAGGGCCGCACCCAGGTTGGACACGGCACGTACGATCGCCGCGGAGTCGCCCGCCGTCGGCGCCATCTGCACGAACGAACGGTCGATCTTGACCTTGTCCACATCGAGGTCTTTCAGCAGGGTGAGGCTGGAATAGCCGGTTCCGAAGTCGTCCAGCGACACGCGCACGCCCACGCCACGCAGCTGCCGGAGCAGGCTGACCGCGAGGCCGTCGGCGTGGACGATCGCGCTCTCGGTGATTTCCAGCTCCAGGCGCTGCGCCGGCAACCCTGATTCGCGCAGCACGCGCAGCACCATCGCGGCGAAGTTGTCGTCGCGCAATTGCACCGCACTGACGTTCACGGCCACGAACAGGTCGGGCAGACGGGCCACGCGCGCACAGGCCGTGCGCAGCATCCACTCGCCCAGGCGATCGATCAACCCAGTTTCCTCCGCCACGGGGATGAACTGCACCGGCGGTATCTCCCCCAGTCGCGGATGCTGCCACCGCGCCAGCGCTTCCAGGCCGATCAGCTTGCCGTCGCTGGCACGAACCATCGGCTGGTAATGGCAACTCAGGCCTTCGCCGCTGACCAGGGCATCGTCCAGCAGGCGTTCCACATCGCGGCGGTGTTCCAGCGCGGCGTCCAGTTCGTCGTTGTAGAGCACGTAGCGGTTGCGCTTCTTCTTCGCCTCGTAAAGCGCGCTGTCCGCCTTGCGCGCCAGCTCGCCGGCCGCCACCGCCTCCCGGTCGATGGTGATCACGCCCACCGACGTGCCGATGAATGCGGTGGTGGAAAGCACGCCGAACGGCTTGCCGGCCAGGGCGAGGAAGGTAGCGGCCAGGGCCGCGGCGTCGAAGCCGTCGCGTTCCTCCACCAGCACCGCGAATTCGTCCCCGCCGATCCGCGCCACCGTATCGCTCGGGTCCACCGCGTCACGCAGGCGGACCGCGAACTGCATCAGCAATTCGTCGCCGGCCAGATGGCCCCAGGTGTCGTTGACCTTCTTGAAGCCGTCCAGGTCCAGGTAAAACAGGGCCGAACGCTCCCCGCCCGCGGCCGCCTTGGCGATGGCGGCGTCGATGCGGCCGAACAGCGCCGTGCGGTTGGACAACCCGGTCAGCGCGTCGTGGCAGGCCAGCCAGCGGACATAGGCTTCCGATTCGCGCAACTCGGTGATGTCGGTGATCGAGGCCAGCACATGCGGCTGGCCGTCCAGTTCGATGCAGGTCTTGCGGGTGATCAGCGTGCGCACGCGGCCCTGCGGATCGGTCATCGATTCCTCGGATTCCACCACCTCATGGCTGCGCAACACGGCTTCGTCCCCGGCGGCCATGCGCGCGGCCTGCTCCGGCGGGAACAGTTCGTCGTCGGTACGCCCGAGGACATCGTCCGGGCCGAGGCCGAAATACGCATAACCCATGCGATTGACCAGCACCCAGCGGTGCCGTGCGTCGCGCACGAACATCGCCGTGGGCATCAGTTCCAGCACGGTCGACCAGCCCTGCAGATCGTATTCCACCCGTTCCCCCTTCCCAGAACACGTCAGACGACGTTGGAACGCCCCGTGTGACGCGCGTGTGTGCGAAAAGCTACGGGTAGGCCGCGCCGGTGGACGGTGCGACCGACGGGTTGCGGGTCAGGGGCCGCAGCGATTCGAATTTGCGCTGGTATTCGTCGGTAACCTGCTTGGCCTCGTCGCCGTTGGTGATCACCCGCGGCGTGATCAGCACGATCAGCTCCGTGCGGGCGCGGCTGCGGTTGGTCGTTCCGAACAAACGGCCGAAAACGGGTATCCGGTTGAGCCCGGGAATACCGGTGTCGGTGGTGGTGTCGTTCTGCTTGATCAGGCCGCCCAGCAACACCGTCTGCCCGCTCTGCACGGCCACCTGGGTGGCCACCTCGCGCTGCTGGATCGGGAAGTTGCCCGTGGCGGTATCCTTCTGGCCCGCCGCGCTCACCACCTGGTTCACGTTGAGGTACACCAGGCCACCGGGATTCACGCGCGGACGCACGTTGAGGATCACGCCGGTGTCCTTGTACTCCAGCTGGCCGATGGTGTTGTCCGAATTGGCGTTGGTGTTGATGTAGGTCTGCGTGATGGGAATCTGGTCGCCGACCTGGATGTGCGCCTTCTGGTTGTTCAGCACCACGAGCGATGGCGCCGACAGCACCTTGGTATTGCCGTTCTGCTCCATCGCGTGCAGGGCGACCGAGATATGGTTGTTGACGAACGAATAGAAGAAGCTGTCGTTCGCCGAGTTGTACGTGGCGCCACCATTGCCCAGCGCGTACTGGTGCTTGTTGCCCGGCTGCGTCGGCTGGCCGTTGGTGGTGCCGGTCAATCCTTCGAGGTACCACTGTACGCCGAACTGGAATTCGCCGGTGAGGCTGACCTCGAGGATGCGTGTCTCGATCTGCACCTGCAGCGGCACCGCGTCCAGGCGCTTGATCGCCTGCTCGATCTCGGCCCATTGCGCGGGACGGCAGCGCACCATGATCTGGTTGTTGCTGTCCACCGAGGTGATCCGCACACCGTCGTCCGTGGTGGTGGCGGAATGGCTCTTGCCCGTGCCGCCACCGTCGCCCGACGACGCGTCACCCGCGCCAGCACCGCCCAGGCCGCCGCTTGCAGTCGAACCGGTCGATCCCGTCGACCCGGTGCTGCCCGCCGTGCCCGACGCCAGCCCGCCCGTGGTCGAACCGCCGCCGGTGCTGCCAAAGGCACCCGTGGTGCTGCCGAGACCCGAACCGCCGCGATTGCCCAGGTCGCTGTCGCCACCGCCCAGCGTACCCGAGGTCAGGCCGGGGCCCACCTTGCCGCCGCGGTCGGTGGCGCCGCCTTTCGATCCGCTGCCGTAGATGTCGGAAAGATAATCGGCCATGTCCGAGGCCTGCACGTTACGCACGTCGTAGACGTACAGCTGCGGCTCGTTGCCGCCGCCATGATCGATGCGGTCGATCCAGCTGCGTACCTCGTCGAGGTACGCCGGCTGCGGGCTGATCACCACCAGCGAGTTGGTCCGCTCGATCGGGATGAAACGCAGCACGCCGGCCATCGGCGTGTTGCCCTTCTCGCCGAAGATCGCATCCAGCTGCGGCTGCAAGTCCTTCACCTGCGCACGCTGCAGGCTGAACACGCCCACCGACATGCCACGCAGCCAGTCCACGTCGAACGTGGCCACGGTGCGCTGGTAGTTATCCAGCTCGGAAGGCGTGCCGGCCATGACGATGACGTTGCGCGTGGAATCGGCCAGCAGCGTGGCGTCCGGCCGCGCGAACGGCTTGATCAGCTTCTGCATCTCGGTGGCCGAGATGTAGTGCAACGGGAACAGCCGCGCCTGCAGGCCGCCGGCCGGCGCATTGGCGCCCAGGCTGGGCACCAGGTTGCCCGCCACGGCATCCTTCGACGGCACCACCACGTAACGGCCGTTGCTGTGCACCAGCGAGTTATCCGTCCACGACAACAGCGTCTCCAGGATCGGCAGCGCCTGCTCCGCCGTCACCGGCTGCGAGGTGGAAAAGGAAATGTTGCCCTGCACACCCGGGGTGATCGAGTAGTTCTCGTGCAGCAGGTCGCCCAAAATGGCCTTGACCACCGCCTCGACCGGCTGGTTCTCGAAATTGAAGGTCACCGTACCCGTGCCCGCGGCAACCGGCTTTGGCCTGGCGAGACCCACGGGGCGGACGAACTGGCCGGTACCGGTGGTGATCTGCGGCTGGGTGGTGGTCGGCGTGGAGGGATTGGTCGACGGCGCGATGCGCGGCCGCGGGGCAGGCAGTTCCGTACCGGCCATGGCTTCGCGCTGCAACGATCCATCGTCAC